>JACRLM010000065.1 GCA_016235255.1 Nitrospinota bacterium
AGCACCGCCTTTGCTCGACAACGGCGTCTGAAAACCCCAACTGCCCCGATTTACGGTTCATTTCGCCTCCAGCTATATATTGTATTACTATTGGTAATATAATATAGCATCATAAAAGCAATTATGCAAAGCTTTCCTTGCAATCGGGAGAGGAAATGCTAAACTTGATTATCGGCAAGTTTGACGCCCTACTGTTGATTCAATGAAAAATTACCGGTTTTCCGTGGTCGTTGAAAAAGACCAGGATGGATACACCGCCTTCTGCCCTCAACTGCAGGGTTGTTATACTCAGGGGGACACTTATGAGGAAGTTCTCGGAAGTATAAAAGACGCGATCCGGCTTCATGTGGAAGACAGGAAGGCCGAAGGAGAGGACATACCGCAGCCTGAATCTGTGAGCCTTACGTCGCTTGAACTTGCTTTATGAACGAGCGGCTCCCGCGTGTCACCTCCGGCCAAACGGAAAAAGCGCTGGAAAAATCAGGCTTCTTCCTCTCAAGACAGAGCGGCAGCCATAAAATTTATAAAAACGAGAGTGGCGCCAGGGTCACCATCCCCCATCATGCCGGCAAAATCATCCACCCCAAGATTCTAAAAACATCTTAAGGGACGCTGATATGACCGTGGAGGCGTTCAAGGATCTTTTGTAATACGCCGCAAACGCTTCCTCGCATTGCGTTTGCAATCGGGAGAGGAAATGCTAAACTTTAGATAACAGGCGTGCGCTCCAAGCCCGCTCCCATCGGGGCGGGCGGTTTTTTTGGTTCGCGGAGAGGTGTCCGAGCGGTTGAAGGAGCCGGTCTCGAAAACCGGTGTGCGGGAAACCGTACCGTGGGTTCAAATCCCACCCTCTCCGCCAATTTTGCTCCAACATCAAAATATCGCCTTCTCCAGCGTTTTTATCACATCCAACGACGGTTCTATCTCTTTTACCAGCCAGCCTATCAGGTCGCCTTCAGTGACCTTTTTCGCGGGATAGGTTTTCATCACGTGGAAGCCTTTCATCTTTAACAACTCTGCGTGCTCATGGTCCGGCGGAAATCCGGAGGGGACCTTCTTTAATTTTTCACCCCCCAGTTCAAATCCGGCTTTCTCCGCCTTTTTCACGGCGCGGGCCAGCTCGCCCCCTTTTTCCGCCACGAACCTGCGGTAAAATCCCAGCGATTCAGGGGCGAACATGTACAGGCCGGAGCCGTACAAAAGCTCCTTCGCGTCCAGGTGGAAATAAACGCCCGGGCATGCCAGCTTCTCCCCCGGCCCAGCCCACATGAAGGCAGCCGCATGGGTCTTGTACGGGCTCTTGTCTTTCGAAAACCGCGTGTCCCGGTTGATGCGGAATATGGAGCCGTTCACCCTTGGATCGGCGCGCAATCCAGGAACTTTGCGGGCCAGGATCGGCCCTATCGCCGCCACCATATCTTTTAGCGGTTCAAGGAGGTGTTTTTGATAGTCCGCCTTGTGCGCTTCGTACCATTGTTTGTTATTGTTGCGCGAAAGCCCGGAAAGGAATTTCAGCGCTTCGGCCGGGAAATGGAAAAACTCGTCCGCGCTCTCCTTTTTCTTCGCCATTTAAGACTCCCCCAAGTAAAAAGGGCCGGGATCATCGCCTCCCGGCCCGCCGTTGCCGATCAGCCGATCACTCGTCTAGCTTGAGCGATTCCTTGGTCTTCTTCTTTCGCTTGGCCTCTTTCTCCTTGTACTTGTCCACACAGGAGCCCTTGTCCACCATCACGCATTCCAGATACTCGGTGATTTCAATAATGGTGGCGCGGATGGCCTTGCCCGCCGGGGTCTTTTCCTTGCCCCCCAGCGCGCCTGAGAATCCGGATTTGCTGAATCCCAGGCTAAGCCCGCCGCCGCTGGCCTTTCCCTCGATGGTGCGGGAATACTCAACGTCCCCGGTGGTGGTGTGGATGACGCGAAGGTCCACGGCCAAGTAGGCGTCTTCCTTGGAGCCGCCGACGGATATCCCGCCGAAGCTGATTCCGCCGCCGGTCTCCGCCACATCTTCCTCATACGCGGTGACGGTGGCCGTCACAAGGTAATCCGCGCCGGTGAGCTTCCCCATTTTCGCCCCCTTTTTGGGGGCCACGCGGCCAGACGCCGCCAGGTCCTGCTCGGCGGTCACCGCTCCGAGTTTCTGGCGCTCCACAACCTTGAATTTTCCCGACGACGAAAGCTCGTTTGAAAGCATCCCTGCCAGGTCATGCCCCACACCGCCCCGCCACCAGGCGGCTGACGTGTGATTTGTGAAATCATTCACACCGATTGATATTTTGTCCGCCTTGGCTGTTCCCGCCATGGCCGCAAGCAGAACGAACGCAAAAAGCATCAGACGCGAAGCTACTTTCATAATTGTCTCCCCTGCAATCTTGGACTTTTGATTCCGCCGTATTCCACCCTTGCGGCGCGGCCAGATTATATCACGCCGGTAATATAAGGAGCCGCAATTTAGCGCCGCCGCGCTAATTCCATCTCCGCAGTCGCCGGATTCGGCCGGACAACCGCGGTTTCTCCCGCCTGCAGCCCGGCTATCGTAAATGTCCTCTCCATTCCGGATTGGCGGTAAATCGCGGTCACGGCCTTAACCTCCGGAGGCATTTTAATCTCCTCGAACACGGCAAGCTTGCCGCCCGGCGTTGCGGCCCTCCATGTTTTGTCAAATATGGCGGCTCCATCCGCCGTGACGGCAAGGCTGGCCTCACCCCATACATCCATGGACACGGCAATACGAGCCAAGGACGAGTCCGCAAGCTGCGCCTGATGGTTTTGCCACAGGACTCCGGGGACTATCGCAAGCGACACGAAAAGAATGAGAACACCGGCGTATCGTAATATTTGCGTGGCCTTGGCAGATCCACTCCCGTCCCGCGTGACAAACAGGACACGGCTCCTGTCCACCTTTTTGCGAAGATACGGTTTGCGCAAATGATCGAATCGTAAAAGGGCAAACGTGCCCCCCAATCTGCTTTCGCATGAAGACGGATCGCAGGAGGCGACGGAGACCATCTCAGCGCCGTTTTTCACATCATCTTCGATCCATCGCGGGTGAAGCTGCCCGGCGCAAATGAGCTTTACGATTTGTACGGAGCCTGAGTCGTTTGCCACGTAATTTTGCGCGTTCTGGCATTGGTATATTATTCTGCCCCCGCCGGCCTTTAGATAGTCCCCCGCCTCGCCGCGTATGTCCGCAACCGGACGCGACGGCATGTCCAGCGCCGCGAAACCGCATGAACCTACGCACACAGCGCACCCGACGCATCTGGCTTCATCTATCACCGCCACCCACGGATGCCTGTCCGCCGAAGGGAGAGGCTCCATGGCGATTGCCCGGTATGGGCAGTCCGCCGCGCACAGCCCGCACCCGACGCATTTGTCCGCATAGAGCCGCACTATCTCCTTTTTCTCCCTGATGAACATGGGAACGCATAGCAGGGTGGCGAGAAGCATTCCAGCGGCCCCCCATGCGCCAAGGCCTGCGCCAGGGTGGATGGGCCACATCAATAACCTGTCGAAAGGGACGGGGCCGGCGGCGCTGAAAAAATCGGCCTTGGCGGCGCTTTGAGCCGGATACGACAGTGCCGCTATCAACAAGCCCGCCGCTATGGCAGCCATCAGGCTCCTCGACGGCCACAACCGGGGCATTTTCAGCCCCCGCAAATGACCGGTGAACAGCGCCAGGGCCACTATGGGCGGCACAAGGTGCCCCGCCAGCAGCAAGATCATCGTCCTTGGCGTTATCTCATTATTGACAAGGAAAGCCCGGCCTGCCTCCGCGCCGAAAAATTTTTCGAGCGCCGGGGAAACCGCGCCTAGTATAGCCTGGGCCCTTTCGTCCATGGGAAGGGTATATCCACTCAGCCCCTGCCACGCGATAAACAAAAGAAGCGTCACTCCGAATGTCCACGCCCCCCATCTTCCCTTTGTGAATCTTTTCAGAAAGAACACCCTGCCCATGTGCAGAATGGCGAAAAGGGCCATCAGGTCCGCCGCCCCCCTGTGGACCGAGCGAGAAACGCCGCCAATAGAAACACTTTTCGATAGGCCATCGAGAGTTTCGTAGGCGGCCGGGAATTCCGCCGGGTATTCGTAAAACATGATAAGCCCGGTGCCCATCAGCGCGGCGTACAGGAAAAATGCCGCCTGCGCGGCCTGCGCCGCGAGGTTAAGCCTGGGGGAAAACAAGCGGCCGAGCGCCGCTTCCGCATTGCGGAACAGGTTGTTGGAGATATCCATCAGTTGGGTGATTTTGTGGAGATGGGACTGGGCATTTATCGGCGCGCCGTCTAGTTGCGGGATTCCCACACGGTCAACGCCCCCCACAATACGGCCGCAAGGAACGGGATGTAGAAAAATCCGGCCCTCTCGTCCGCCATTCCCAACGCCGTCTCCGCGAATCTGGACGACTGCAAAAATGCGCACAGCCCAGCCACCCCCAACAGCACTGGAACTGCCCGCAATATACGCCCGGATCCCCCTTCTATTATCACCGCCACTCCCGCCACAGTGGGCACGGCCAGGGTGATGCCTGCTATCAGGCTGAAAGGAGCCCATTTATCGTTGGCCAGGGCCCTGTCCAGGTACGCTTCGCCGAAATTGAACAGCACAAATCCGAAGGCCATGCCTGTGAACGCGGCAAGCAAGGACGGCGAACGCCCCTTTTTCAAATATACCGGGGCCAGGTTTATCAGCGCCGGGGCCAGCATGGCGGACAACGCGCCATAGGATCTGGCCGAGCCGAAAAGGCCGATATCCCCGGTCCTCACGATCGAATCTACGAAGGCCGCGAACAATCCAGCCAAAGCGGCGGCCGCCACAGGTTTCACAAGGTCAGAGCTTATTGAAAGTCCGCTCTGCGAGGAATGCGTCTTGAACGAGGCTGTCTTGACGGCAACCTCATCGCGCTTTTCCTTGAGCATCTCTTTCTCCCGCTCAAGACGCTTCAGCTCCCACTCCAGCTTTTTCTTCTCCCCCTCCACCTGCTTCTTCTCGCGGATGACTTTCGCCTCCCCCAGGTCCAGGTATTTGGCGAATACGGACTTGATCTCCGAAACGGTCTGGAACCTGGCGTTGGGTTTTTTCTCCACGCACTGGAAAATGATGTTCATCAGCGTCCGCTCCACCCCCTCCAGGGCAGGCGGATGGACCTCAAAATGCATCTGGATCATTTCCTTTGCGGTCTTCGCCGGAAACGGGTGCCGCCCGGCGAGAAGTTCGTACAGCGTCAGCCCCAGCGCATAGATGTCCGCCCTGGCGTCCGGCGTGGCGCCCTCAAAAATCTCCGGGGCGATGTATGGAAGGGTGCCCATTATGGTCTGTTTGCCGGCGGCCTGCGAGGCGATTACCCGGGCGATGCCAAAGTCCATCAGCTTTATCGAGTTGCGCGCCGGGTCCACCATGATGTTGGCAGGCTTTATGTCCCTGTGGATCACATGGTTTTCGTGGGCGTATTCCAGCGCCTCGCTCACCTTGTAGCCAATCTGGGCCACGAGCTTTGACGGCATCTTTTGGCCGGGGAAATTTTTCGCCAGCGACTCTAGCGTCTTGCCGTCCACAAGCTCCATGAGCAGGAAAGCGTACTCCCCGTCATGCTCGAAGTTTATCAGGCGCATTATGGAAGGGTGGGTCAGCTTCATGGCCACCTGGGCCTCGGACTTTAGCTGGTTGACCGCCTTTTCGTCGGCGCTCATGCTTCGTTTAAGCAGTTTTACGGCGATTTTCTGCCCGAGCTGGTTGTCAAATCCCGCGTACACCGCCCCCATCCCGCCTTCGCCGAGCTTGGCGGTTATGGAATAGCGCGACTTTAAGGACGTTCCCGCCGCAAGCTCTTTTTCCGCCGGCTGGCCCACGGAGGACGAGTCGAAAGACATGGTCTTGTTGATGTTGTCGGCGAGAATCTCGGTCTGCTTAGGGTCCATCGCGTTTTAAATGCGGCGCATTCCTTAATGTGGGGACACCTCATACATGGCCAGGCGCCAGTACGCCTGAATTGTATCACCAGGCGGTGGGCGGGGGAATAATTATCGGAGCGAAGGCGCTTTGTGAATCAACGCCTAAGGCGCGTCACTTCACCTTCACGCTCTCGGTCACGTCTCTTTTCTTTGTGCTTTCCTGCACCAGCGACGGATTGATGTAAAGCCCGCTGTACGCCTTCACGGCCTTCTCCCACGGAAGGAATCCTTCGCGGGATATCTTGACGCCGTGCACCCCTTCTTTGAGGGTCACTTCCAGCGGTGTGACGCCGATGAAAACGCCGTCAACCTCTATGTCACACCCGGAGGGGTTGGACTCCACAAGCACGGACACCTTCCTTATCATGTATGGCGTTGGCGCCAGAGTGGCGGCCGCTTCGCCTTCCTTGGGCCTGGTCTTCAGGTTGACGGTGGACTCGGCCCCTCCACCGCTGGCAACCTCCGCAGTTTCCGGCTTTGCCGGAGCGGGCTCCGCCTTTTTGGCCTCTTCAGCTTTCGGGGCTGATTTTTTTGTCTTGCTCTTTTTTGTGCTCTTCTTTGCCGTGGCCGGTTTCGCGGCTTCCGCCTTTGCTTGCTTGGCGGGCTCCTTCTCAACCTTGGCCTGCGCCCCTTCTTCCGCCGCTTTTTCCTCGGCGTACACCGGCAGGGTGACACAAAGCAACAAGGCCAAACATACCGCCGCTAACCGGATCATGGTTCTTCTCCCGCGCTTTAATTTAGAAGGGCGACTCGCCCGTTAACAGTTTTTCCAGTTCCTTGGTCATCTTCAGGTTGTACGAGCATGACGAAAGTATCAACGGGCTGTTGATATCTATCAGCCTTGCGTTGATTATTATGCTTTCCGCCGTGGCAACATATGTGCCCGCCAGGATGGCCCGGGCGTTGGTCTTGCCCAGAAGCTCCCGCGCGTTGCGGGAAAGGATCAGCTCGCCAAGCTCCTCGCGAACGAAGATGTCCTTCCCCTTCCTGATTTCCGACACGGTGAACCCGGCGTGATGCAGTTCGTTGAGCAGCCTTTCGGCCAGCACCCTGCCGAACACCGACGATTTTGTGAGATTGTTCAGGTCCACGAACGTTGTGACCACGATGGGCTGGTTGACCACGTCCCGGTTGCGCAACTGGTCGAGAAGCATATACGCCAGATACCGCGCCCCGAACTGGTCCCCTCTTCCGCCCAGGTCCGGGCCGCCACCGGCCCATGTTGCGCAAGACTGCAACGACAGGGCGAAAACACCGATGGCAAGATATACGATTTTCCGCATTTTATCAGAATCCTTCCACAGTCTCGGCCGGAGGCACCGCCGTCACTTCCTTTTCCAGAAGGCCGGCGATGAACTTGTTGCGCGGCCCGGCGTCCACGATAAGCTCCCCCACACCGGTGACAGTGTGGCTCCTTGCGTTAAGGAACCGGCCGTTCACCACCACGGTGTCCCCGGCGCGGGTATATGTGCCGACGATCACCGCCTCGGCCCCCCGATTGGCCATCAGTTGGCTCATCTCGCGGGACAGCCCCATCTCGCCCGCGCGCACGTCAACGTATATTTCCGGTGTGGCGCGAAGCTCTATCACGTTATAGCCGAGCGTGGAAAGTTCCGTCATCAGTTGCTCGGACATGAACTTGCCGAACTGGCTGGAGCGGTACATGTGGTTTATGTCCACAAACGTGGTGACGGCCACGGTCTTGCGCCCCAGCGACTCGGGCGGATTGGTCTCCGCCGCTTTTTCCGCCATCGTGCGGATCATCCCCTGCAACACCTCGGCGTAAGGATCCATCTCCGCGGACACTTTCTTCCTTATCTGTATAGTGGAAGCGGCCTGGGAGCCGTCCCCCTTTTCATCGTCGGCTAAAATGGAGGAAAGGAACTTGTCCCCCCGCACGTCCATCATCGTGGAGGCCCCGGCGATCACCGACGAATTTTTCAGGTCCACCAGCCGCACGTTGATGAGGATCTGGTCCCTGGATTTGGCGAAGGTGCCAACCATCACAGCGTCTGCGGAAGCCTGTGCGGCGATCTTTTTTAAGTCCCGTGAAAGGGCAAACTCACCTTGGTTGTCCTTTATGAAATAATCGCCGGTCTTGCGGGCCTCGATCATCTTCATCCCGCTCTTGTCCATCTCCGTCATAAGCTGTTCGGAGCATATCCGGCCGAAGCTTGTGGGCTTGTATATGTTGTCCACCGGGACGATGGTCGTCATCAGCGCCACAAGGTCCCCGCGGCCCGCGGCCCTGCTTTTGTCTCTCAACTGAAGCGCCAGATGCTTCATCTTCCACACGAAACGCTGGGTGTACACCTCCGCATATGGCGGCCACTGGTTTGGCCCGCCGAATTGCTCTTCCTTGAGTATGGTGGACGGCTTCAAGTCGGCCTGGAAATCAGGGTCTTTTGAATAAGCGCAGGACGTAGCCAGCGCTGCTGCGGCCAGACATGCAGCCGTTTTGGACATGACCTTTTGCAGTCTTTCCATATCAGTCCCCGCTCCGCACTTTGACAACCGGCCTTGAACGGCTGGAGTTGCGGTTCAAAAGGTCGCGAATGTAATCGTTCTGGCTTATGTTGGCCACCATCTGCCCAACGGCCTCCACCCTGCCCGATTCCACGCCGATAAGGCGCGAGCTGACGACAACTTCCTCGCCAACTATTGTGAACGTGCCGGTGACGACTGCGTCCACCCGCGACGCTTTCATTATCTCCGCCGATTTGCGGGAAAGATAGAACTCCCCTTTTTCCTGGATGATCTCTATGTCCTTGCGCTGGCGTATTTCCCGCACCTTGAAGCCAAGCTTGTAAAGCTCCGCCCCCACCTGCTCGGCGACGAACCTGCCGAACGACGTGGCCTCGTCTATATTGTCCAGGTCCACGAAGGTTGTGACGGCGATGTTCTTGTCGTTCGGGTCGAAGTCCCGCAGCCGGTTGGTTATCTCAATGGCGATCACCTGGATGCGCTGGTTGAACGCTTCCGCCTGGCTGTCGGGTGCAAAACCTTCCGGACGATGCAGGGCGCACGAGCTGACAAATAGCGCCGTTGCGCATGCGAAAGCAACAAGCAATCTGTGTATTCTCATCACCGTTTAGGTTAATTTAAATTAATGTGCGCAAACTTAGAGGCAATTACGCACAATTACAGCAAAATTAGCCAAATTATAGCATAATAATCGGCGCCCAATGGAATTAACTTGAGTGAAAAGTGTTGCGTGACGCGGAAAGGATAATATAAACTCATTAACTTGAAGCCGTGGCCCCATCGTCTAGCGGTCCAGGACGCTGCCCTCTCACGGCAGAAACAGGGGTTCGATTCCCCTTGGGGCTACCAATTCAGGCTTTAATATTTACCGCCGGGCCATCACTTGAAAAACGGCTAGCGCCTTTCCAAGTCCCAGATGTCAAACTCCAGATTGCCTAGATTGTCCCGGGCTATTTTCACAGGATAGACCGCCCCCGGCTGGAATTGCGGGATGTTCACAATGCCCACCACCTTCCTTAATGTCATCTGATAGGGGGAGCCGGACTGCGGACGCACGTCCAGCAACATTTCAATTTGCGGATTGCGGTTTATATATGTCCCGGTTTCGGCGACTTGCAATATCGTGGCCTCGCCGGGGTTCCCATTTTTCAATAAATCCTCATTGGGGGCCAGGCCGTATGATTTTGAAATCAACCGTATCAGGAATCTGAGGAAGGGAATCCATAGCGCCAGCAGGAGCGCCAACAGGGCGACTCCGCCACCTATGACCAGCACCCAATTCAAAGGCGTGTCTTCCAATTGAATCATTTCTCATTCCTCCAGGTTGTTACCATGCAGCCTCTCCGGCCCTACGGGGCTGGATTGGAACGTTGCCTGCGCCCATGACCGCCGTCAAATTTCAAGCGGCTGAAATATCCTTTCATTGGCGGGGGGAAGTTTGCCGTCACCTGCGATGAATTCCAGGGACTTGTCGTCAAAAAGCACTTTCCAGCCCATCTTCTGGCAAATCATCTCAAGCTGGTCCTTGGCGCACGCCACATCGCCGTCTATGTCGCATACCGGCATGCTTGAATCCGCGTACTGCCACCGGTGTCCATCTTCTATAGGGACAAGTGAAAGCGTCGCTTTGATCATTCCGTCGTTCCCCACCAACTCAGCCTTGACTGTCATGTCCAACCCTTTCGATTTTGATAATGACCGGAGCTTCCCCAAGCCCTTACTTCGATTATCCGCAAACAGGGGCCGGAAGGTAAATCCAACCCAGGTTGTAATTTCATGTTTGACAGGCGCCCCATGGCCGGATTTCTTGTCTTGACGGCCTCCGAACGGCGCGTTACGATTCCCCATTGATTTTTCAGACAGTCGTGGTAATTCAACAGCCGTCCACAAAACGGAGTTTGCGAGGATTTATGACAAGGTTTTTCATCGCGTTCTTGATCGCGGCGGCGGCGGCCCTGGCGCCCGGCGCGGCGGAAGCCATACCGGCCTTTTCCAAAAAATACGAAGTGGCCTGCTCCGCTTGCCACAGCTCCTGGCCGAGGCTTAACGACTATGGGATGAAATTCAAGATAAACGGCTACCAATTGCCCGACTCTGAAGACGGCGGGCAGACGGCAAAGCTCAATCCCGGCGCGGGAAACCTTTTTCTGGACATCGGAAAGGCCAACCCTCCCATCTCTATGGCAATGGACGGCGGAATCACTCTGCTGCAAAGCGAAAAGGCCCTCGCAGGCGACAGGAACAACCAGTTTTTCTGCTGCGTCAACGGCGTGTCCGTCACGGCGGACATGGGCGGGACTGTGGCGCCCAACATAGCTTACTGGCTGTCTTTGCCGTGGGGCAAGGAGGACGTATCCCAGGCGAACCTGCGGTTCGTCAACTGGTTCGGCCCCGGGCTTTTTGGAATGGACATCGGCGCCATGAAGGTGGTGGACTATGACGTGGTGGGGGCCGGGCGCGAATGGTTCGGCTCGCCTCTATTCGCTTTTTACGGCCATCCGGGCAACTCCGCTTCCGGTGAAATGGGCATGACCGCTGTCCACAACGACACCGGCGTCCGGGTGTATGGCCGCCCCTCATTTGGAATGTTCAGCTATGAGGCGGGGATGTACACAGGATCGCAGTTGACCTCCATGGGCGAGGACGACGCCGACAAGGCGTTCACCGCCATGGGCCGGGTGGACACGGAGAAAGTTGCTGTGTCACTGCGGTACTGGACGAACAAGACCGGCCTTATGGACCAGACGGTGACCACTGCTGACGGGCAGACCCTGGTGTTCGCCGCGGACAAAAGGAATCCGGACGAGACGACGCAGGAAATAATCCTTTCGGCCCGGTACAGGCATCCGTACTTCGAGGTGGACGCCACTTTGGACAGGGTGTCGTTCACCATGACCGATTCGGAGCTCACCTCCTCCGACGGGACCGTGCACACCCTTTCCATGTCCGGGATCAACCGGACGGGGATATCGGTGAGCGCTTTGTGGTTCGTCAACAACTGGATGGAGACGGGGCTGACATACGGCCAGTCCAAATACTCCGATTACGACCAGACGGTGGACGGAATAAGGACGGCCTACACCGGCTATCCGGTGAGTATGTTCCAGTGGCGCCTGCTCATCAAGCCGGCCGCGAACATGAAACTGGCCTTTGAGGCGCAGGTGGACACTTCTTCCGAAGATTCCCGCAAACGATCCGACGGCACATCGGCCGATCCGGACAACAAGTTCATCCTGCAATGGAGCATGTCGCTGTAAGTCGGCGGCTCGATGTTCCGGGACGATAAATGAGCGGGCACGGCGGATCCTTTAAAGTTATAATTCTGGCTCTTTTGGCCAACCTTGGCATTGCGCTGTCCAAATTCGCCGGGGCTCTCTATACAGGCAGCGCCTCGCTGTTCGCGGAGGCGATCCATAGCTCTGTTGACTGCGGCAACCAGGCGCTGCTTTTGGTCGGCATTAAAGCTTCCGCGCGTCCGCCATCGCCGACGCACCAGCTTGGATACGGCCGGGAGGCTTTCTTCTGGTCGTTCATGGTGGCGATAATGCTTTTCACCCTCGGCGGGGCGTATTCGGTGTATGAGGGCGCCCACAAACTTTCCGCGCACGAGCCGATTGAAAGCCCGGTTGTGGCGCTTGCGATACTTGCGGTGGGCGTCGTTCTGGAGTCCATTTCGTTCAAAGCTTGCCTGAATGAAGTCCGGCAGATCAACCGGTTCGGCGGCATGTGGGAATGGTTCAAAAAGACCACCAACACCGACCTTCTTGTTGTGTTCACCGAGGACCTTGCGGCTCTTCTGGGGCTGGTGATCGCCGCCTCGTGCGTGACCGCCTCATGGATAACCGGCGATTCGATTTATGACGCCGCCGGCTCGATTATCGTCGGAACGTTGTTGATCGTGGTGGCCGCGACGCTGGGGGTGGAGATTAAATCGCTGCTTATCGGCGAATCTCCCGCAACCGACTACCGCCCCGGCATCGAGCCTATCATGGCAAAACATATCCCCGGCGGAAAAGTCATTGCGCTTATCGCCCTTCAAACCGGCGCCTCCGAAGTGATGGTCAGTTACAAGGTGACGCACGGGCGGATCAGCGGAGCGCGCGAACTGATCGATGCGATAAACGCCGTGGAGCGGGACGTTAAAACCGCCTTCCCTGAAATCCGCTGGCAGTTCGTGGAGCCGGACATACAGGAGTAGCGCCTCACTCCGGCTTTCTGGCGCAGGCCAGTATCATGTGGCTCACCGGCCTGAATAGCGGTTTGGTCATCCTGGCCGCCTTGAAAGCAACCCTGTACAGCAAGGGAAACGAGGCGAGTTTAAGATCGAGGTTCAAAAAACGGCTTATTCCCTGCGCCACATGGATGGGACGGATGCCGCATACCTCGAATCCCGCAATCAGGAGCTCGTTGGCCAACTCATTTCTTGTCATCCGCCACTGATAGAACCGCAGTTTGCCATGAGCCTGTTCCGGTCTGGCCGGCGGCCGCCTGAAACAGTCCGACAAAACATCCCGGATCAGGTGGCGCGGGTTGTGGAACGGAACCGACATGAACAGGTATCCGCCCGGTTTTAGCATACGCAATGTTTCCTTTAAAGGCTGCCCGAACCCCGCTTCATAATGTTCGAATACACCCCAGGATATGACGGCGTTAAAAGAGCCGTCCTGCGCGTCAAGCGAGCGCACATCGGCGATTATGAATTTGTTCCCGGGAAACATGGCTTGAAGCTTGGCCACGGTGGCGGCGCTGATGTCCGCCCCGGTTACGTCATGGCCCATGGCCGCAAGCCACACCGTCCATTCGCCGGTTCCGCATCCGGCGTCTAGTATGTTGGCGTTAGCCGGCAATTTGTCCATGAACGGCTTTATGGCTTTCCACTCGTCCGACGCGCGAAGGTCCGCGGGGTTGATTCCCTTTTCAGCCCATCTGGCGGTCCAGAACCGCTCTATGAAATCCGTCTCCCCGCCACCATGGCAGTCTTCGATGTAATCCTTTTTCATCGGTTGATCTTTGCGCCTTAAAGCTTTACTTTCCCTCGCTTGACTGCATGCTCAATCAATCCAGCCCCTCTCTCACTTCGCCATCTCCGCCACTTTCACAAGGTTTGTGGTTCCGGCCTTGCCCAGCGGGGCTCCGGCGATGATGATAAGGTTTGCCCCCGGCGCGGCCACTCCATGTTCCCTTGCGCTTTTCAACGCCAGCCCGTCCAAAAGCCCGGCGTCTTCCACTTTCGGTATCGGCCCCGGAATGATCCCCCAGCTAAGGCTGAGTTGGCGCAAGGTATAAGGCTCCGCGCTAAGCCCCAGAATGGCCTGCGGCGGCCGGAAGCGGGAGACGAGCCGGGCGGTGGCGCCGGAAGTTGTGAACGCCGCTATGGCGGAAGCGCCAAGGTCGCGCGCCAGCCAGCAGGCGGCGTGGCTTACGGCGGCGGCGGTGTGCGACACCAGATCGGCATCGCATCCGTCAAGGAAACCCTGGCTGTCTATCATCGGTTCGGTGGCCCGGGCGATCAGGTCGAGCGTCTTTACCGACTCGACAGGATACTCCCCAACAGCGGTCTCGTCGGAGAGCATCAACGCGTCCGTCCCGTCGAGAATGGAGTTTGCCACGTCGGACGCCTCCGCCCTTGTGGGGCGGGGATTTTTTATCATCGATGTGAGTATCTGCGTGGCGGTGATCACCGGTTTTCCCGCCATCCGCGTGGCGTGGATTATTTCTTTTTGCGCCCGGGGCACCCGCTCTAACGGCATTTCCACCCCAAGGTCCCCCCGCGCCACCATTATCCCGTCGGCCAGCTTTAGTATCTGCTTGAGGTTGGCCATCGCCTGCGGTTTTTCTATCTTCGCCAGGATCATCGGCCGCACACGCCTTTCCCGGATGATCTGGACCGGCTCGGCCAGGTCCTCCGCCGACCGGACGAACGACACCGCCACGAAGTCCACCCCCATTTCAAGGCCGAACATGAAATCGCGCCTGTCTTTTTCCGTGAAGGCCTCGATGCGCAACGGGCTGTCCGGGAAATTCACCCCTTTGCCGGAGCTTATCACCCCGCGGTTCTTTACGCGGGTGATGATCTGGTCGCCGCGTATTTCTTCCACCTCAAGCTCGATCATGCCGTCGGCCAGGAGCAGCCTTTCGGAAGGGGCCACATCCTGGGCAAGATACGGGTAATTGACCGGTATGGCGCCGTCCCGGCAGGTCTCCCCGGAGCATATGGCCAGCGCGTCCCCTTTTTCGACGGTCAACGGCTCTTCGAGCTTGCCGACGCGGATTTTGGGGCCGCAAAGGTCCTGTAGCACCCCGACAGGCTTGCCGGTCTTCTGGGACAGTTTCCTTATAAGGCCGATGGAGGCGCCGTGGGACTCGTGGGAGCCATGGGAGAAATTAAGCCTGAACACGTCCACCCCGGCCCTTATCAATTCCTCCAGCTTTTCTTCGGAGGAAGACGATGGGCCGATTGTCACTACTATTTTGGTGTTGCGTCTCATCAAGCCGCGCCGGATCCCTGTATTTTGATCGTCATATAAACTCTTCCGGCTTCATATTTATTTCTCCTCAAGCGCCTGCTTAATAGCGAGAGCTTAGCACAACCTCCCCCTTAAGGGGGGAGGGGTGAAAATGGCGATGCTATCTTAACTATGCAAACTCTCCTTGATGACAGTCCATATTACTATCTATCAGTCCGCGCCGCCATCAAACCCGCTCCTTGATCCTCTTGTACCGCTTTAGCCGGAACGTCTCCTCCCTCCCTTTTTCCTCCAGGCGGTTGACGATCTCGTTCATGTCGCGGCGGATTTGCGGCTCCACCTTGCGCTCCAACGCATTCACCCGGCGCGTGGCGTTCTTGATGGCGCTCCCCACGCGCAAAAGCCTCGCCTCGGCCACGGCGCTTTTTGCAAGCGCTCCTATGGCGTCCTCGAATAGCCCCGCCGCCTCGTCCACAGCCGGGCTGCGAAAGCCGGGGGCGCTCCCCCGCTCGTGCGGCCCTCTTTTCAGGTCCGCCATGTCTATGGACGGTATCTTCACCCCCCACACGTTTTTCGTGGAAAGGTCGAACGATATGTCCCGCCCTGCGGCCAGCGCCTGGGTGGTCAGGTTGTGGCCCGGCTCCATGGCCCGCGCGATGGCAAGTATGCGCTCCGCCGCCAGAAGCTTGTCGTCCAGCGTTGTGCGGGCGGACATCACATCCTCCACCGCCCCCTTGAACTCCTTTAGAAGCGCGTCCCGCTTGCTGGTGAGAATGCTGATCCCGCGCACCACAAGCTCCCGCCTTACGCGTAGCCGCAGCAGTTCAAGCCTGCTTGTTTTCACCTGCGCCATTGTTCAGCGATCCACAGATTGTGTTCACTATGGATTCTATTCCCATTAACAAAAGGGCGCAATGATGGCCGGGCTTTCCACACTGGGAGTCAATCCCTTTTTTAGTTGAAACTCCCGGCATGACCGTCACGCCGCTTTCACCATTATCTTCCCCGCCAGAGCCCGTTTCATGATCTCACGCAGTTCCGGCAGGTGTTTATAACCGCTCACTTTCCTCAACCTGGGC
>JACRLM010000066.1 GCA_016235255.1 Nitrospinota bacterium
GATGGTGATGCCCGGCGACAACGTGTCTATAAGCGTTGAGCTGATCACGCCAATCGCGATGGAAAAAGAGCTTAGGTTCGCGATCCGCGAGGGCGGACGCACCGTGGGCGCGGGTGTGATAACGGAAGTTTTGGAGTAGGAAGATGCGGGACATAATTCACCTGCAATGCGTGGAGTGCAAGAGGAAGAACTACAGCGCGACGAAGAACAAGAAGACCAAGCCGGACAGGCTGGAGTTCTCGAAGTACTGCCGGTTCTGCGGAAAGCACACGGCGCACAAGGAGACCAAGTAAGTAAGGGGCATTAAAATCCCTTTTTGCAGGCCAGTAGCTCTAACGGCTAGAGCACCTCGCTCCAAACGAGGGGGTTGGGGGTTCGAATCCCTCCTGGCCTGCCAGTGAGATTTGATTTGGAAGAGTGAACAGGATGTTGGCTGATAAGATCGGGCAATTGACGCAGTTTTTCAAAGAGGTGCGCATAGAGACCAAGAAGGTGACCTTTCCGAGCAGGAAAGACACCTTGGTGACCACCTACGTGGTGATAGCGCTTGTGATAATCATAAGCATCTATCTGGGAATAGTGGACTTCGCGCTGTCCAAGCTGTTTGGCTTGGCGCTCAAGTAGGGCATATGGAGACAGAAGAAAAGCAGCAGGCCGGGGAAGACGCCGGCGTTCCGGCCGAGGCGGCCAATCCGGACATGAAGTGGTACATACTCCACACGTATTCCGGTTATGAGAAGAAGGTGATGGATCAACTGCGGAAGCGGATGAACCAGCATGGCCTGGGAGACAAGGTCGGCGAGATACTTGTTCCCGAGGAGGCCGTTGTCGAGATCAAGGGTGGAAAGAAGAAGACGAGCAAACGCAAGTTTTTTCCCGGTTACATAGTCATCCAGATGGTGATGGACGAGACCTCCTGGCACGTGGTCAAGGACACGCCCAGGATCACCGGGTTTTTGGGTGACGCGAATGCCCCGGTGCCGCTGTCGGCCGCCGAGGTGGACAGGCTCCGGGAGCAGCTTTCGGGCACGGCGGAAAAGCCTAAGCTCAAGTTCTCGTTCCAGGTGGGCGAATCGGTGCGGGTGAACGAAGGGCCGTTCGCGAATTTCACCGGGGTGCTGGACGAGGTGAATCCGGAGCGGGGCAAGGTAAAGGTCATGGTGAGCATCTTCGGCCGGGCCACTCCGGTGGAGCTGGAGTTCTCCCAGATAGAGAAAGTATAACTGGAATTTTATAGAGACGGGAGTCAGGTTTAAATGGCCAAGGAAGTCACAGGGAAAATAAAATTGCAGGTTCCGGCGGGGGCCGCCAATCCGGCGCCGCCGGTGGGCCCGGCTCTGGGCCAGCACGGCGTGAACATAATGGAGTTCTGCAAGCAGTTCAACGCCAGGACGCAGGGTCAGGAAGGGCTTATCATTCCGGTGATCATCAGCGTGTACTCGGACAGGAGCTTCACGTTCGAGCTCAAGTCCCCCCCGGCGGCGGTGCTGATAAAGAGGGCGGCCGGGATCGCGAAAGGGTCCGCCGAGCCCAACAAGAGCAAAGTGGGTAAAATCACCTGGGATCAGGTGCGGGAGATAGCCAGGACCAAGAAAGCCGATCTGTCGGCGGCCGATGAGGACGCGGCGATGAAATCGGTGGCGGGAACGGCCCGCTCTATGGGTGTGATTATCGAATGACCGCGCCGTTAATTGGAGTTTAACGAAATGCCAAGGAACAGTAAGAGATTCAGGGCCGCCGCCGCGAAGGTGGACAGGGAGAAGAAATATCCCCTGGCCGATGCCCTGGCGCTGGTGAAGGCGAACGCCGGCGCGAAGTTTGACGAGACGGTGGAGATCGCCGTCCGTCTGGGGGTGGACCCGGCCAAGGCGGACCAGATGGTGCGCGGGGCGGTGACCATGCCCAAGGGCACGGGGAAGAAACGCCGCGTGGCCGTGTTCGCCAAGGGAGAAAAGCTGAAGGAAGCGGAGGCCGCTGGCGCCGACACAGCCGGTGGCGACGATCTTGTGACCAAGGTGGCCGGGGGCTGGATGGACTTTGACATAGCGGTGGCCACTCCTGACATGATGGGGCAGGTGGGCAAGCTTGGCAAGGTGCTGGGGCCCAGGGGGCTTATGCCAAATCCAAAGTCCGGCACGGTGACTTTTGACATCGCCGGGGCGGTCAAGGAAATACGGGCGGGCAAGGTGGAGTTCCGGGTGGACAAGGCCGGCGTGCTTCACGCCCCCATTGGGAAGGCCAGTTTCGCCGCCGCGGACCTTTATGTGAACGCCCGTGCGTTGCTGGACACGATAAACAAGTTGAAGCCGTCCACTTCCAAGGGGACGTACGTTCGAAGCGTGGCTGTCAGCTCGACGATGGGGCCCGGTGTGCGCGTGGACGTCACCGAGGCTTCAGCGGGCCAGGCGGCTTGAAAGGGGGTGGCATAACATGGTGACCGAGGCGAAGAAAACTGAGGTTGAAGAGCTCCACAAGGCTTTCGATGAGGCCAAGGTGGCCCTTCTGGCCAATTTCTCCGGCGTTACGGTGGAGGATGTGGACGTTCTTAGGAGGAAACTGCGCGGGGCGAACACGCGGCTGAAGGTGGTGAAGAACACCTTGGCCAGGATCGCCGTGAAAGGGACCGGATGCGAGTCTGCCGGCGGGCTTTTCAAGGGGCCGGTGACGGTGGCGTTGGGCTATGGCGACGACATAAGCGCCACGGCGAAGGTGTTCCTGGATTTCGCGAAAGGCAAAGAGGAAAACCTCAAGATACTCGGCGGAGTGGTGGACGGTTCGTTTGTAGGCCCGGACGTGGTCAAGAAACTAGCCAGCCTGCCGCCCAAGCCGGTTGTCCAGGCGATGTTCCTCGGGTTGCTGCAGGCTCCGGCCCGCAATTTCCTGGGGGTTATGGAAGGCGCGGCTAGGAAGTTCCTGTACGCCGTGAACGCGATAGCGGAAAAGAAGAAAGAACAAGGCCAGGGCTGACAAGCTTGCGCCCGGGCTTTCAAGGAAATTTTAGAATCAGAACTAGGAGGATATAGGAAGATGCCAGCTACGAAGGACGATGTGAAGGAATTCATCAGGAACATGCCCGTTCACGAGCTTCTGGGCTTCGTGAAGGAGCTTGAGGAAGAATGGGGCGTTTCCGCCGCCGCTCCGGCCGCCGTGGCCGTTGCAGCCGGCGGGGCCGCCGGTGGCGCGGCAGCCGAGGCCGCTCCCACGGAGGTCAACGTTGTGCTTACCGCCGCTGGCGACAAGAAGATCCAGGTGATCAAGGTCGTACGCGAGCTGACCGGGCTTGGCCTCAAGGAAGCCAAGGACCTGGTGGACGGCGCTCCGAAAAACGTGAAGGAGAAGGTGTCGCCGGACGAAGCCAAGAAGATAAAGGAGGCGCTGGAGAAGGAAGGCGCCACCGTCGAGATAAAGTAGTTGACTCGAAGGTCTTTTGGCTGTCTTTTCGTGATCCGTTCATGCGGATGGGAGGCGCCTTGCCGGCGCTTCCCTTCCGTATCACTCAATAACGCGCGCGCGGCGCGGCTTTGATGCGCGCGATTGGGAGGTTTTATAGATAAATGGCGAAAGTCACCGGCTACAGGCGCGGTAAAGAACCCATCAAACGCAGGAATTTCTCCCGGATCCCCACGATAATGGAGATCCCGAACCTGCTGGAGATACAGACAAAATTTTACGAGAAGTTCCTGCAGAAGAACACGGCTCCGCAGAAGCGGCAGAGCGCCGGGCTGCAGGAGGTGTTCACCAGCGTATTCCCCATTTCCGACTACAACCAGACGGCGATGCTGGAGTTCAAGGGGTACGAACTGGGCATATGGGAATGCAAGTGCGGCGAGTACATGGACCTGGGCGGGCCCGGGGTGGTGTGCTCCACTTGCAAAAAAGAGGTCACGTACAAGGAGACCTACCGCAAGGAGGAGTGCCTCAAGCGCGGCCTGACGTACGCCGACCCGCTCAAGATCAAGGTGCAGCTCGTGGTCAAGGACCGCGATGAGGAGACAGGCGCCACCCACATAAGGGAGATCAAGGAGCAGAAGATATACCTGGGCGAAATCCCGCTGATGACGGACACGGGGACGTTCATCATAAACGGGACGGAGCGTGTGGCGGTGAGCCAGATGCACAGGTCGCCCGGGGCGTTTTTCACAAGCGAGAAGGGGAAAGGGCCCCAGTCTGGCCAGACGGCCTATTCGGCCAGGCTCATCCCGTACCGCGGCTCGTGGCTGGACTTCGAGTTCGACGTAAAGGACATCCTTTACGCGCGCATAGACAGGCGGCGCAAGTTCCCGGCCACCGTGCTGCTCAAGGCATTGGGGTACGACACTCCGGAGCTTCTGGGCTTTTTCTACCGGTTCATGGCGGTCAAGTACAACACCGGGACGGACGAATTTTCCACCCAGTTGAACCGCGACGCGCTTCCGATGGGCTTAAAGTCCCACGCGGACATCCATGACCCGAAGACCGGCGAGCTTATCGTGAAGGCCGGCCGCAAGCTGAACCGGAAGATCATGAAGGGGCTGGATGCGGCCAACGTCAAATCGCTCAAGCTCAGCGACGAGGAGCTGATCGGCCGTTTCATGGCCGAGGACATCGTCGACGAGCAGACCGGAGAGATACTCATCGAGATCAATTCGGCGATCAGCGCCGACACGCTCAAGATCATCCGGGACCGGAAGATCGAATCGGCGCAGATTCTGGTGGTGGACGAGCAGTTCCGGGACACCTCGATGCGCGACACGCTCATGCTCGACAAGATCGAGTCGCAGGACGAGGCGCTCAAGGAGATATACAAGAGGATGCGCCCCGGCGATCCGCCGACCGCGGACACCGCCAGGACGCTTTTTGACAACCTGTTCTTCAATCCGAAAAGGTACGACCTTTCGGAGGTGGGCCGCCACAAGCTCAACAGCAGGTTTGCCTTGGAACTGCCGCTTTCACAACGGCTGATAACCAAGGGGGACATCATCGGCACCGTGAAGGTGCTGTTCGACCTGCGGCGCGGCGCCGGTTCCGTGGACGACATCGACCACCTGGGCAACCGCCGGGTGCGCTCTGTTGGCGAGTCTGTTGAGAACCAGTTCCGGATCGGCCTTGTGCGGATGGAGAAAGCCATCGTCGAGCGGATGAACATGATGGACCTTACCACATGCATGCCGCACGACCTTATCAACTCCAAACCTGTGACCGCGGCGATAAAGGAGTTCTTCGGATCGTCGCAGCTGTCTCAGTTCATGGACCAGACAAATCCGCTGTCGTCGGTGACACACAAGCGCAGGCTTTCGGCCCTCGGGCCTGGCGGCCTTACGCGGGAACGGGCCGGATTCGAGGTGCGCGACGTGCATCCGAGCCATTACGGGCGCATATGCCCCATCGAGACCCCTGAAGGCCCGAACATAGGCCTTATCTCGTCGCTTTCGACTTTTGCGAGGGTGAACGACTTCGGGTTCATCGAGACGCCGTACCGCAAGGTGGAGAACGGAGTGGTGCAGGAAGATGTGCATTATCTTTCGGCCACGGACGAGGACAAGTATTCGATAGCTCAGGCCAACGCCCCGCTGGATGACAAGGGGAAGTTCCTGATAGACTTGGTCTCCGCCCGCAAGGGGGGTGACTACGTGCTGCTGCCTCCGGAGGAGGTGCAGTACATGGACGTTTCGCCCAAACAGCTTGTGTCGGTGGCGGCGTCGCTGATCCCGTTCCTTGAGAACGACGACGCGAACCGCGCGCTGATGGGCTCGAACATGCAGAGGCAGGCTGTGCCTCTGCTGCGGACGGAGACCCCGCTGGTGGGCACCGGCATGGAGGCCAAGGTTGCCAGGGACTCTGGCGCCGTGGTGTCCGCCCGGAACGCGGGCGAGGTGATAAGCGTGGATGCGTCCCGCGTGGTGGTTCGCGCCGAGGCGAAGGACCGGCACGAGTCCAAGGTGGACATTTACAGGCTGACCAAGTACAGCCGTTCCAACCAGAACACCTGCGTCAACCAGGTTCCGGTGGTGTCGCTGGGGCAGAAGATGCGCAAGGGGGACGTGATAGCCGACGGGCAGTCCACCGACCGGGGCGAGCTGGCCCTGGGGCGCAACGTGCTGGTGGCGTTCATGCCGTGGAACGGATACAACTTCGAGGACGCGATCATCGTCTCCGAGAAGGTGGTGAAAGAAGACATATACACCTCCATCCACATCGAGGAATTCGAGGTGGAGGCGAGGGACACCAGGCAGGGCAAAGAGGAGATCACCAGGGACATCCCGAACGTCTCCGAGGAGTCGCTCAAGAACCTGGACGAGTCCGGCATCATCCGGATAGGCGCCAAGGTGAAGACCGGGGACATCATGGTGGGCAAGGTCACCCCGAAAGGGGAGACGCTGCTGTCGCCGGAGGAAAAGCTTCTCAAGGCTATCTTCGGCGAAAAGGCAGGGGACGTGCGCGACACGTCGCTGACCGTGCCCCCCGGGAACGAAGGTACGGTGATCCACGTGAAGGTGTTCTCCAGGCGCGGCGCGGAGAAGGACACGCGCTCGGAGGCCATCGAGGCTGAGGACAAGGACCAGCTTGAAAAGGACATGGCCGAGGAGATCGAGATTGTCGGGCAGGAGAAGGACGAGAAGATCCGCTCCCTGCTTTTGAACAAGACCGCCTCCGCGGACGTGAAAAAAGGCTCCAAGGTCCTTGTGACCAAGAAGACCAAGCTTACCGCCGATATCCTCGCCGGGCTTGAGGGCAAGGACCTGTTGAAGGTGGAAGTGGACGCGGCCGGCGATATCGAGGATACGATCCGCCAGTTGGACGACGAGGCGAAGGAGGAGATAGATACCATCCGGGCCAAGTATGAGGACCGGATCACCAAATTCGCCCGCGGGGACGAGCTTCCGCCGGGGGTGATCAAGATGGTGAAGGTGTATGTGGCCATTAAGCGCAAGTTGCAAGTGGGCGACAAAATGGCCGGCCGCCACGGCAACAAGGGCGTGGTGTCGGTGATTGTGCCGGAGGAGGACATGCCGTTCATGGACGACGGCACGCCGATAGAGATCATCCTCAACCCGCTGGGCGTTCCTTCCCGTATGAACGTCGGGCAAATCATGGAGACCAACCTTGGGATGGCCGCCAAAAGGCTTGGCGACCATATGACGACCCCGGTTTTCGACGGGGCGCATGAGGGTGAGATAGCCGACCTTCTTGAAAAGTCCGGCTACCCGCGCAACGGCAAGATCAAGCTGACCGACGGGCGCTCAGGCGACAGGTTCGACCAGAGCGTGCTGGTGGGTTACATCTATATGTTGAAACTCCACCACCTGGTGGACGACAAGATCCACGCCCGGTCCACCGGCCCGTACTCGCTTGTGACCCAGCAGCCGCTGGGAGGCAAGGCGCAGTTCGGCGGACAGAGGCTCGGCGAAATGGAAGTGTGGGCGCTGGAGGCATATGGCGCGGCGTACACACTGCAGGAGATGCTCACGGTGAAGTCCGACGACGTGGAAGGGCGAAAGCGCATGTACGAGTCTATCGTGAAAGGCGACCATACGCTCCACCCCGGCCTGCCGGAGTCGTTCAACGTCCTTGTCAAGGAGCTTCAGGCCCTGGCGCTGGACGTGGAGCTTCTGCAGCATTCCGGATGAGGGCGGGCCTTTGGCCCGTTCTTTATCCGGCGGATCAGGATTGTTACAGAGAGCTTAAGAAACTTACAGCTTAGGAGATATGAAATTGGACACGTTCGGCAGCCCCTTTGGAGACAAGCCCAAAGACCCGATTTCGTTTAACGCCATCAGGGTCAGGCTGGCGTCGCCGGAGAAGATACGTTCGTGGTCGTTCGGCGAGGTCAAAAAGCCCGAGACGATAAACTACCGTACCTTCAAGCCGGAGCGGGACGGCCTTTTCTGCGCCAAGATATTCGGCCCGGTGAAAGACTGGGAGTGCAACTGCGGCAAGTACAAGCGGATGAAGTACAAGGGTGTGGTCTGCGAGAAGTGCGGAGTGGAAGTCACCCTGTCCAAAGTGCGCCGCGAGCGCATGGGTCATATAGAGCTTGCCAGCCCGGTGGCCCATATATGGTTTTTCAAGGGCCTTCCCTCGCGGATAGGCAACTTTCTGGACATAACCCTGCGCGACCTGGAGAGGGTGATCTACTTCGAGTCGTACGTGGTGATAGACCCGGGCGACACGGACTTGAAGTACAAGCAGCTTCTCACCGAGGATGCCTACCGCAAGGCGGCCGAGCAGCATGGTGAGACCGCATTCAGGGCCGGTATCGGCGCCGAGGCGATTGACGAGCTGATCAAGAGCATAAACATAGACGAACTGGCGGTGGAACTGCGCGAGGCGATCCGCGAGACCACGTCGCAGCAGACGCTTCGCAAGCTTGCCAAGAGGCTCAAGGTGGTGGAGGCGTTCCGCAAGTCCGGCAACAAGCCGGAGTGGATGATCCTCAAGGTTGTCCCGGTGATTCCGCCGGAGCTTCGGCCGCTCGTGCCGCTGGACGGCGGAAGGTTCGCCACCTCGGACCTTAACGACCTTTACAGGCGCGTGATCAACCGCAACAACCGCCTCAAGCGGATACAGGAGTTGAAGGCGCCGGACATAATAATCCGCAACGAAAAACGGATGCTGCAGGAGGCGGTTGCCGCCCTGTTTGACAACGGCCGCCGCGGCCGCACCCTCAAGGGGCCGAACAAGCGGCCGCTAAAATCCCTTTCGGACATGCTCAAGGGGAAGCAGGGGCGGTTCAGGCAGAACCTCCTTGGCAAACGCGTGGACTATTCGGGCCGCTCGGTGATCGTGGTGGGCCCGGAATTGAAGTTCAACCAGTGCGGGCTTCCGAAGAAAATGGCGGTGGAGCTTTTCAAGCCGTTCATATTCCACAAGCTCGAGGAAAAAGGATACGCCACCACGATAAAGGCGGCGAAAAAGATGGTGGAGCAGGAGCGCCAGGAAGTGTGGGAAGTGCTCGAAGAGGTGGTTGCCGACCATCCGGTGCTTCTCAACCGCGCGCCCACACTGCACAGGCTGGGCATACAGGCGTTCATGCCGCTTCTGGTGGAAGGAAAGGCCATAAGGCTCCATCCGCTGGTGTGCGCGGCGTTCAACGCGGACTTTGACGGCGACCAGATGGCGGTGCACGTGCCGCTTTCGCTGGAGGCCCAGACGGAGGCGAAGTTCTTCATGATGTCCATAAACAACATCATGTCGCCCGCTTCCGGCAAGCCGATCGCGGTGCCTTCGCAGGACATAGTTCTCGGCTGCTACTACCTTACAAAGGAGCGCGGCGGGTCCCTGGGCGAGAACAAGGCCTTCGCCGGGCCGTGGGAAGTGCGTTGCGCATATGACAACCGGGAACTGGCGCTAAACGCCAGGATACGGGTGCGCATAGACGGCAAGGTGTACGACACCACCACCGGGCGCGTTCTGATGTACGAGATACTTCCGGCGGGAGTGCCGTTTGACAAGGTGAACAGGCTGATGGTCAAAAAGGCGCTTCAGGACCTGGTGCAGGAAGTTTACAACAGCCAAGGGCGCGACGCCTGCGTGAAATTCCTGGACGACATGAAGGACCTGGGCTTTTCCATCGCCACCAAGGCGGGCATATCCATCTCGATGGACAATATGCTCATCCCGGCCAACAAGGAAGAGCTGGTGGAAAAGGCGCGCAGGGAAGTGGCCAAGGTGGACAACCAGTACCACGGCGGCCTTATCACCCACGGCGAACGCTACAACAAGATCATAGACATCTGGGCGCACGTCACCGAAGAGGTGTCGCGCGAGATGTTCAAGGAGCTTGAAAAGCAGGACGGCGCCATAGTCGCCGGCCAGGCGGTGAACATGGACTTCAACTCCATATACATCATGGCAGAGTCCGGCGCGCGCGGCAGCCAGCAGCAGATCCGCCAGCTGGCCGGAATGCGCGGCCTGATGGCCAAGCCCTCCGGCGAAATCATGGAGACCCCCATCACCGCCAACTTCCGCGAGGGGTTGTCGGTGCTGCAATACTTCATATCCACCCACGGCGCCCGCAAGGGCCTGGCCGACACGGCGCTCAAGACCGCCAACTCAGGCTACCTTACCCGCAGGCTCGTGGACGTGGCGCAGGACATCATTGTTCTCGAGCACGACTGCGGCACGCTCAACGGCATAGAGATATACGCCCTTGTAGAAGGCGGCAAGGTGATCCAGGAGCTGGGCGAACGCGTGCTGGGCAGGATAGCGCTCGGCGACGTGGTGGACCCGTTCAACAAAGAGGTGCTTCTCAAGGCCAACGACATGGTGGACGAGAAGGCGGTGGTGCTCCTCGAAGAGCGCGGCATCGAGCATATCAAGATACGCTCCGTGCTCACCTGCGAGGCGAAGGACGGCGTGTGCGCCCTTTGCTACGGGCGGAACCTGGCGTCTGGCCAGCTTGTGGAGAACGGCGAGGCGGTGGGTGTCATCGCGGCCCAGTCCATCGGCGAGCCGGGCACGCAGCTTACCATGCGGACCTTCCACATCGGCGGCACGGCGTCCAAAGTGGCGGAGCAGACGACGCTGCAGGCCAAGAAGGAAGGCGTTGTGCGATATGTGGACATAAAGAGCATAGCGCTCGGCGACGGCGGCCCGAAGGAATGGGTGGTGATGAGCCGCAACGGCGGCATTATCATCCAGAACGAGCAGGGGCGCGAGCTGGAGCGGCACAAGATAGTCTATTCGGCCCGCCTGAAGGTGGCCGACGGGGCGAAAGTGAAGGAAGGGGACACGCTGGCGGAATGGGATCCGTACACCATGTCCATCCTCACGGACACCGCCGGCCGGGTGGCCTTCGGCGACCTGATCGAGAATGTCACCATGCGCGAGGAGATCGACGACACCACCGGCCACGCCGAAAAAGTGGTGCTCGACCACCGCGACCCGACCAAGCAGCCCCGTGTGTCCATAAAGGACGACAAGGGAAAGACCATCGGCCGTTACATACTCCCGGCCGGGGCGCACATGGCGGTGCAGGAAGGCCAGATTGTCAAGGCCGGCGACGTGGTGGCCAAGATCCCGCGCGAGACGACCAAGACCAAGGACATCACCGGCGGCCTTCCCAGGGTGGCGGAGCTTTTCGAGGCGCGCAAGCCCCACGATCAGGCAACCATCACGGAAGTGTCCGGCAAGGTCTCCTTTGGCGGCATAGTCAAGGGCATGCGCAAGATCATCGTCACCACCGACACGGGGGAGGCGCACGAATACCTGCTGCCGCGCGGCAAGCACGTCAACGTCCACGAGGGGGACTATGTGCGGGCCGGCGAAGCGCTCATGGACGGCGCGTCCAACCCGCACGACATCCTGGCGGTGCTCGGCGAGAAGGAGCTCCAGAAATACCTGGTCAACGAAATCCAGGAGGTGTACCGCCTGCAGGGGGTGCAGATCAACGACAAGCACATCGAGGTGATCGTGCGGCAGATGCTGCGCCACCTTGTGATCGAGGACTCCGGGGACACGGACATGATGATCGGCGAGATGGCGGCAAAGGCCGTGTTCGCGGAGAAGAACAAGGCGGTGATCGCCGATGGCGGCAAGCCAGCCAAGGGCCGGCCGATCCTGCTTGGCATCACCAAGTCTTCGCTCTCCACGGAAAGTTTCATCTCCGCCGCGTCGTTCCAGGAGACGACAAGGGTGCTTACCGAAGTGGCGGTGTCCGGCAAGGTGGACACGCTCAAGGGGCTCAAGGAGAACGTCATCATGGGCCGCCTGATACCCGCCGGGACCGGCGCCAGGAGGCACTATGGGTACGGGCTTCGCATGACGGACCTGCCCAGGTTCAAGCGCAAGGAGGAGCCTGTGGCGGCCGCGGCCCCGATCATAGACGAGGACTTCGACGCCGAGGACGAGGCGCTGGAGGACACCGAGGACTAGACTTTGTAAAGTCCAGGTTCGATTTATGCTAAAAAGGCCGGTGAGCAAGTAGCCACCGGCCTTTCTTTTGGATTCGATCAGGCCACAGCGAGGCATATGGCGCGATTTGGGTGGATACAATCCAGGCTCGGTAAGGCGATGGAAGACGCCTTCATCAAAAAGCCGCAACATGAGCACACCGCGTTCCTAATCACCGCCGGAATCCTGGGGGCGGCCTGCGGCGCCACGGCGGTGCTGTTCGAGAGGATGATCGCCGAGTTCCGCTTCCTTTTTTTCGACGCCTCAGCCGCCCTGTTCACCGCCGATTCTTCGGTGTACCGCTACGCCGTCATCCCGCTGATACCCGCATTGGGCGGCCTTATCGTGGGGCTTATGACCTGGTGGTTCAAAATGGGGAACGAGACCGCATCCGCCGCCGAAGTAATGAAATGGGCGGCGGTGGACGGAGGGGTGGTCCGGCCCAGGACGGTGTGGTTCCGTACGCTTGCCACCTCCATATTCCTGGGCTCCGGAGGCTCCGGCGGAAGGGAAGGGCCAATCGCCCAGATCGCCGGCGCGTTGGGATCGGTGTTCGGCCAGGTGTTGCATGCGTCCACGGAGAGGCTGCGGGTGCTGGTGGGATGCGGGGCGGCGGCCGGCATAGCCGCTTCGTTCAATGCCCCCATAGCGGGCGTGATCTTCACCGTGGAGATCGTGCTGGGGGATTTTAACGTGGTCTCTTTCCTCCCCATAGTCATTAGCTCCGTGATGGCCACCACCACAAAGCACCTTCTGCTTGGGGGGGACATCCCCACATTCACCGCCCCCGCATACTCGCTGGTGTCGCCGTGGGAGATATTCCTTTATTTCCTGCTGGGCATTTTCTGCGGGCTTGCGGCAAGGCTGTATTTTGTCACCACATTCGCCGTGGAGGGCTTTTTCAAGACGAGGGTGAAGACCCATCCGGTATTCAAGCCGGCCATCGGCGGCTTTATCGTGGGGCTTATCGGCATATTCCTCCCCGAAGTGTTCGGCAACGGCTACCATGTGATAGACCAGATGCTGTACGGCAAGATGGCGATGAATCTGGCGCTGGTCCTTGTCTTCGCGAAGATCATCGCCACAGCCATTTCATTGGGCTCGGGGGGCTCTGGCGGCATATTCGCCCCGTCGCTGTTTATTGGCTGCATGACCGGCGGCGCCTTCGGCTATGTGGTGAACACCCTGGCGCCCGGTTCGGTGGCCTCCCCCGGCGCGTATGCCATGGTTGGCCTTGGCGCGGTGATGGCCGCGGTGGCCCACGCCCCCCTCACCAACATTTTGATGGGATACGAGCTTACCGGCAACTACCAGATCATCCTCCCTGTCATGACGTCGTGCATAATGGCCACTTTTGTGATGACCCGTTTTTCGGGAGAATCTTATTACACCGAAAAACTCAAACGGCGCGGAATCATGCTCTGGCGCGGGCGGGACCTGACGGTGATGGACCGCATCCGGGTGGGGGAGGTGATGACCGAAGGGGTGACTGCGGTGCCGGAAAACCTTCCGTTCAGGAAAATTATGGAGCTTATCACCACATCGCGGGACAGCTATTTCCCGGTGATCAACCCCTCGGGAGAACTTTCCGGCATCATATCCGTCCAGAACATACGGGGCATCCTGCTGGACTCGGCGGAGCTTGCGGACCTTGTCGTCGCCAAGGAAATCGCCACGGCAAACGTCATCACTGTCACCGTGGACAACAATCTCAACGAGGCCATGGAGCGGTTCGCGCTAAAGGACATAGAGCAGCTCCCGGTCGTGCGCCCAAACGAGCCGAAAAAGGTGATAGGGATGCTTCGCCGGGTGGACATCATGGCCGCGTACAAAAAAGAGGTGCTGAAAAAATCACAGGTGGAGGAGGTATAAGAACAATGACCGCCGCTTCTTTCCAGAAAGTTGTGTCATCCATTCCAGCCGCGCTCGCGCTTGTGGCCGCGCTTGCCCATGTGTCCTTCGCGCATGGCGGCAAACAGCACGATGAAGAAAAGAAAACGCCCGCCCCGGCCCAAAGCGTCAAGGCAGATGACACGCTAACGCAAATCAGTGAACGTTATGTGAAGGAGGTTTTGCCGGTCTTCAAGCGCGCCTGTTTTAACTGCCACTCGTCGCAGCCGGTGTTCCCGTGGTATTACGCCATCCCCGGCGTTAAGCAGCTTATCAACCATGATATCCGCGAAGCCCGGGAGCATATGGACATGACGGCCGGTTTCCCTTTCAAGGGGCATGGCAAACCGAAAGAGGATCTGGCGGCGATAATTAAATCGATGGAAAAAGGGACCATGCCGCCGTTGCGCTACCGGATATTGCACGGCAATGAAGCCCTAAGCCAGGCCGAAAGGGAAATCATAAAAAAATGGGCCGCCGACGGGCTGGCGCTTATGGAGCGGAAACGTTAACCTTTGTTAAGGACTTTTCCGGCGGCGCCGTAAACTTCGTCCACCGTCACCGACGCCATGCACCTGTGGTCCTCCGGGCAGACTCTCTCCCAGCAAGGGGCGCAATCGGCCTTGTGATAAATCACGGTCACGTTATCGCCCAGCGGCATGGTCTCCTCCGGCGATGTGGGGCCGAATATGGCCACCACGGGGACTCCGAGGGCGGAGGCAAGATGCATCGGCCCGGTGTCGTTTGTGATGTACAGCGACAGGCGGGACAGCGCCGCCGCCAGCGTGGCGAGCCCCGTCCTTCCCACGAGGGATAACGGGCGGGATTTTGCGTGGGCTTTTGTCCGCGCTTCCAACTCCTTGTCCGATGCGGCCCCTATCAATACCACGTCCGCCTGCCCGGATAGCCGGTCGATCAGCTCCGCGAATTTTTCAGCCGGCCACATTTTCGCCGAGCCGTAACTTGCGCCGAATCCTATCCCCACCAGAGGCTTTCCGGAAACCGGCAATAGCGAGGCCGCTTCATCATTTGCTTTGTCTGGAATCACAAGTTTTGCCGGGATAGCTTCCACTTTGGGGAAAAATGCTTTGACCAGGTTGGCGTAATAATCCTGCTGGTGGAGCGAATGTTTTGGCGGGCGCGGGGCGGCGTGGGTGAGGAGGATGGAGCGCAATTCACCCGCATACCCTATCCTCCGGGGTGAGCCCATCATCATGGAGCGCCAGGCGGAGTTGAACGAGTTTGGCAGTATAAGCGCCGTGTCATACCTCCCATTCCTTATTCCCCCAATCGCGCTTAAGTCATCCGATGGGTGCGTGGCGGCCACATCAGGCAGGAGCGAACCTAACTCCATGAATGCGGACTTCACCGCGATGGACATGGAAAGTTCCGGGAACGCTTTTTTCATTCCGTACAGGGCGGGCAGCGCCATGACGCAATCTCCCAGCCAGTTTGGCATCACCGCCAGCAGTTTTCGGGGTGCGGCCATGTCAGCCATTTGCGGCTGTCCCCATGCCGGTCTTATTTGTGGCGGAGCGGATTATCTCCATGTCGCGCTCAATTTCCTCAAGGTCGGCCACGCCGGGCCTGGTCTTCCAGCGTTTGTGTATCCATAGCCATTGCTCCGGCGCCTGGCGGATCGCCTCTTCCAATGTCCCGCTTATCCTTGTCATTGCAAGGCGGATGTCCGCGGACCTGTCTCCGGTGACGTTCAACTCCACCGGGGGATGTATCCTCACCGTGTATGTGTCCGCCGCGTCGTCCCGCGCGCAAAAGACCGGAAGCACCGGAGCCCCGGTCCGCATCCCCATCACCGCGGGAGTCATGAAAGTGGCGGCGGCCTTGCCGAAGAACGGGACGAAGATGTTGTTGAACCCCGCGTTCTGGTCTATGGCGATTGTCACCACATGGCCGGCCCGAAGGTGGCGCAGGATTTCCCCGGCGGAGTTTTCCTTTTTTATCACGCCAAGCCCCGTGGCGCACCGGTCGCGGTCTATCAGCCTGTCGAGCATGGGATTGTCCACGGTGCGGATCACCGACCACACAGGATATCCCATCACCGCCAATGCGCCGTTGGCCAATTCAAAATGGCCGAAATGCCCCGTGGCCAGGATCACACCTTTTCCCCTGGCGAACGCGTTGGTGAAATTCTCCAGCCCCTCGAACTTCACCAGCTTTGCAAGGCCCCCCCTGTCGAGCAGCGCAAACCGCCCCATCTCCAGAAGGAACCTTCCGAAATGGCGGAACACGCGGCGGAGAATATTTTCCAGTTCCCAGCGAGGCGCGTCCGGCCACAGGTTGCGGAGGTTTTCGATGGACGCATCAATCCTGTTGCGCGAAAGTTTTGTGATTTGCCACCCAAGCCAGCCCACCGCCGAACCGATGGCCAGCGCGGTCTTTCTGGATGCCGCGCGCGACAGGAAACTTAGCCCACGGACGAGTTGGTACGCCACAAAGTCCAGGGCGGCGTTCCTTTTTCGGCTCACGGCGTCATCCCCCGGCAAGCTTTGTGAAATTGCGCAGCAGCGCAAGCCCGGCATTCTGGCTTTTCTCCGGGTGGAACTGGGTGGCGAAAACATTCCCGCTTTCTATGGATGATGCGAACGTCTCGCCATACTCCGTCATCCCGGTCACGATGCCATCTTCCGGCACGGGGTAATATGAATGGACGAAGTAAAAATCGGTCCCGTCCGCGATCCCCTCGAAAAGTTTTCCTTTGTTGCGGAAGTTCACCTGGTTCCACCCCATGTGCGGGATTTTATGGCCGGGCGAAGGCTTAAAGCCGAACCTCACGCACCTGCCCCGGAATATCCCAAGCCCCTTGCACGAGCCGAATTCCTCGCTCTGCTCGAAAAGCATCTGGTAACCGACGCATATGCCAAGGAACGGCCTGCCGGAGGCGATGAAGTCCTTCACCGGTCCCGTCAACCCGTACTTTTCCAGGTTTCCCATGCACTCGGCGAAGGCGCCCACCCCGGGCAAAACAAGGGCCGTTGCGTCCTTGATGCCGGCTGGCGACCGGGATACGACGGCGGAAGCGCCCACCCGCTCGAAAGCTTTCTGGACGCTCCGCAGGTTCCCAACGTCGTAATCGGCGATGACTATCGGCATATTGTGCGCATTATTGGAAAAACGGCGCCGCCCGGCGGGCTACAGCGCGCCTTTTGTGGAGGGGATGGCCCCTTCAAGCCGGCTGTCCAGCCGCACGGCCTGGCCCAGCGCCCGCGCGATGGCCTTGAACATCGCTTCTACTATGTGATGCAGGTTCGTCCCCCTCCGCGCGTCCACGTGCATGGTCAGCCCCGCGCTGTTCACCAGCGCCCGGACGAATTCCTCGGCCAGCTCAGCGTCAAACTCGCCTACCTTGCCTTTAGGTATGCTCGCCTCGAACACGCAATAGGGGCGCCCCGAAACGTCCAGGCTCACCTCCACCAGCGATTCGTTCATCGGTATGGAGGCGAACCCATATCGGGTCATCCCTCGCTTGTCCCCCCAGGCCTGCGAAAGGGCCTGCCCCAGGGTGATGCCGATGTCCTCCACCGTGTGATGCCCGTCTATGTGCAGGTCTCCTTTCGCCTCCACCTTCATGTCTATGAGAGAGTGGCGCGAAAGATGGTCGAGCATGTGATCCAAAAAGGGCACGCCCGTGTTGATCGCCGACGTCCCGGCTCCGTCCAGGTCCAACTGGATGGATATGTCGGTCTCGTTTGTCTTCCTTTTAACCGATGCGGTCCGGCTCATTTTACCCTGCCAATTATTTACGTAAACTATATTAATAACACGTTATCACCGCATTGACAAACCCACACGCAACGCGTGCAAAAGGATGGCGTGGACTTCCTTTTCTTTGGAAAGAAAAGGAAGCGAAAAGAAACTTTATCTGCGCCGCCTGGGGGGGATGGAATCCCCCACAAGACGGCGCACACGGTTTTCTTTTGGTTCTTTTCTTTTTCCCAAAAGAAAAGAACGCCCCCGGCCCTCTTTTACGCATTGAATTATGGGGTGGAGGGTGGGATAATGCCGGAATTTTAACGGTGATCCAAATTGAGCAAGCTACCTGTTTTCGACTGGTTCTATCAGAAGGGCGACGTATTGATCACCGTTGACACGCGTTCGGCCGACGTGGCCGTGCCTGCGCACTTAAAAGACCGTGAATCGGTGGATTTCATCCTTGGCCAGGTTCCCACGCCCAAGCTCACCTGCGGCGGCAATGGTATATACTCCCCTATGCGATTCGGCGGCGCCATGTTCGACTGTTTTTTCCCGTGGGAATCCATCGTCCGCATCAGCGGGCACGACGCGGTGATCCAGTTCAAGATAAACACCGCCGCCCCCGGCCCCGTAGCCGCCGACGCCACGCAGGGCGTTGCCGGGGAAGTCCCCAGGAAAAAGGGAAGGCCGAACTTGCGGGTGGTCAAATAGCGGGTTTGCTATCTCCCTGAAACGGACTCCATCCTTTTCACAAACAGCTCCGCCTCTTCAAAACCTGTGAGCCGAAGTTCCGGTTTCTCGGCGCCGGATGAGTCTATAAATACGATGGTGGGGACACCGGCCACGTTATATCGCTTTTTCAATTCATCCATGCGCACGTCGCCGCCATGGGTGACGTCCGCCTTGAGCATTATGAAACCGGAAGAAAGCTCAATCACCCGCTTGTCCGTGAATGTGAAACGGTCCAGCTCCTTGCAGGGGAGGCACCACTCCGCGGAGAAGTCCACTATCACAGGTTTCCCGGCTGCGGCGGCGATGGCCTCGCTGGAAGCGGCGCGCCAATCAATGGCCGGGCCGGAGGTTGATTTTGCCGGATATGCGATATAGCCCCCCATCGCAATCAGGGCAACGCCCAGAGTCCATTTTGCTGTTTTAAGGCCAGCCCCGCCGGCCTTGACAGAGGATATCCACCCCAGGAAAACGCCGGTGCCGATGATGAACACGCCGATGGCGGGTTTGTACAAGGTTTTAGGGATAAGCGGTTCCAGGAAATAAATGGCCATGCCCAGCATGATAAATCCGAACACCTGCTTCACCCACACCATCCACACGCCGGAACGCGGCAGGGACGATAGTCCGCCGGAGAACAGCGCCAGCGCCACGAACGGCAAGCCCAGCCCCAGCGACAGCGCGAAGAACATGGTGAATCCCAATACAGGATCACCTTTTTCCCCCACGAACGTCAGAAGCCCCAGCACGAAAGGCCCGATGCACGGGGCGGCGATTATTCCCACCGTAAGCCCCATCATGAACGTCCCGCCAAGCCCCTCGCGGTTCTTCCCCCCCATGTCCATAAGGAAGGAAGGCATCCTTATCTCGTAAAAACCGAACATGGCGAAGGCCAGCCCCGCCATGACCCCGGCGATTAACAGCACCACGGCCCAATGCTGCAGGGCCCCGCCGAACAGGCCGCCTGTGAGCGCCGCGAACAGCCCAAGGGACGAATACATGGCCGACATGCCCAGAAGGTAGAGCAGCGCATGGACGAACAGTTTCCCTTTTTTCTTTTCGCTCTGCCCGCCGAAATAGGAGACCGTCACCGGGATGAGCGGATACACGCACGGCGTAAGGTTTAGCGCCAGCCCGCCGATGAACACGAAAAGGTAAGTGAGCGCCAGCCCGTGCTTTGCAAGATAGTCCTCGATCTGGTTCTTTGATCCTGTGGAGGCTCCATCCCCGGCGGATTGCTTAAAAAGCCCTTCGTTGGCGCTATATATATCCTCATTTAATGGCGCTCCCTGTTTGCCCGGTTCGGAGACTTTCAGCGGAACGGAGATTTGCACGTTGGAAGGCGCCAGGCAAGACTTGTCGTTGCACGCCTGGATCGTAAGCGTGGCGCGGACGGAATGTTCCCCGGCGGGAGCGTCCTGCGCGATCGCAAGGCTCGATCCGATATAAGTGTCCCCCTCGTAAACGGAAAGAGGCTCCGGTGAAAAGGAGAATTTGGCCATCTTCCCGGAGGGGTATATCACCCTGCCGGGGCTTATCTTGTCCGTCCCGGCCAAGGCGATGACAGTGGGGACCAACCCTTCCATCGAAGGAGTATGCGACTGGCCGTGCCAACCCTCCTTGAAACGCAGCCGGAACAGGACGGGGAAAGAAGAGCCCCGCTCGTGGCTTTCGCGCGCGGGGACGTATGAGAACTCCACCACGCTTTTGCTCGGCACAAGCTGCGCCCAACCGGCCTGGGCGGCCAGCGCAACGGCGAAGAGCGCCAGAAGAAACCTTTTCATCATGCTTCCGGAATTAAAAAAACAATTATCCCATGTGAAACGGCGTACCGCAAAAATAAGAGGGGCGGGGCGCCGCTTTTGTAGCGCCGGCATCTTGCCGGCAATTGCCACCGGGACGGTGGCGTTACACAGGAAAGTCCGTGGCGACCGCCCTTGCGGGCTACAACACCCCGGACAGCGATTCGTTCCCCTTGGGAGCGGTATTACGCTCACCGGGCAACTTGGCTCAAACACACCCAGCCAACGATTAAGCTGATATAATGCCCGCCAAGGCCGATCTTGATTGGTAGATAAAAACATAAATATTTCGAATCCGGCTATATGGGGCAGATGACAGATCACACAGCGGAAGTTTCTCCGGGCGGCAACGAGACGCCAAAAGTCCGCCCACGTATAGCCGTTGTGATTCCTTGCTACAAGGTGGGAGATATGGCGCTGGGGGTGATCGAAAGGATCGGCCCGGAGGTAAATTCAATCTATGTGGTGGACGACGCATGCCCGGAAAAAATCGGCCAGAGGGTCCAGGAAAAATGCCGCGATCCAAGGGTGCGGGTCCTATTCCACGATATCAACCAGGGGGTTGGCGGGGCGGTGATGACCGGATACGCAAAGGCCCTTGAAGAGGGCGCGGACATCATCGTGAAGCTCGACGGCGACGGGCAGATGGACCCGGCCATGATCCCGCGCCTTGTAAAGCCGCTTATAGACGAAGAGGCGGACTATTCCAAGGGGAACCGTTTTTTTTCATTGGAGGCGGCGCGCTCCATGCCCGCGGTGCGCTGGTTCGGCAACATCGGCCTGTCATTCCTGGCCAAGCTTTCGACAGGTTATTGGGACATATTCGACCCGGCCAACGGATTCACCGCCATAAACGCCACGGTACTGCGGCTTTTGCCCATGGAAAAAATAAGCCGCCGTTATTTTTTCGAGACCGACATGCTATTCCGGCTCAACACCATACAGGCCGTGGTGGCGGACATGCCCATGAACGCAAAATACGGCGACGAGAAGAGCGGCCTTAGCGTCACCTCCTCTTTCTTCGAGTTCTCCGCCCGGCATATCGCAAACCTGTTCAAGCGGATAATTTACAACTATTATCTGCGCGACTTTAACATCGCCTCGCTGGAACTTGCCGCCGGGCTTGCCATGGGCTCCTTCGGGACCGTTTTCGGGCTTTACCACTGGATCACAAGCGTGGCCAGGGGCGAGGCGGCCACGGCAGGCACCGTGATGCTTGCGGCGCTGCCTGTGATCCTGGGGGCGCAGTTGATCCTGGCTTTCCTCTCGTTTGACGTTAGCGCAAGGCCCGCATGGCCAATCTCAAAAAAGCTGAAGTGATTGCGGACGGCGCTTCCATGGGCCAGGAGACGGTGGAGTATGTCAAAGGGAGCCTTACGGACGAGGAGATCGGCAAAACGGTCTCATTGCTAAAGGTTGTCTGGCCGGACGCGGGCTTTACCCGGGAATATATAAACTGGCTGTATCGTGAAAATCCCTCCGGGCGGGCTGAAATATTCAATGCGTGGGACAAGGGGGAGATCGTCGCCCATTACGCGGCCATCCCGGTCAAGGCGCGCCTTTTCGGCGAGCTTGAAAAAGGGCTGCTGTCGCTGAATATCGCCGTGAGCCCCGCGCACAGGGCCAGGGGATACTTCAAGGCATTGGGATCTCGGACGTTTGAGAGCGCTTGTGAACGCGGTTTTGGTTTCGCCGCCGGTGTAGCCAACGCAAACAGCACCTTGCTTTTCAGAAGACAACTGCGCTTCCAACTGGTCTGCCCCCTTGACGTGAAGATCGGCGCTGGCCCAATCGCCCGATCTCCGGGGCGCGGCGGGGAGGAGCGGGACTATATCCAAAGCTGGGACGGGCAAACGCTCTCATGGCGTCTGCGCAGGCCGGGGGCAAAGTACAGGTGCATCAAACGAGTTGGATCCATGTCCGTATTCGCCCACACCGGCAAATACGGGATATGGGCCGTCATGAATGATATTGACCCCGCCGGAGTCGCGCCGCCGGAGGCAGGCCATTTGCGATGGAATCCGCTTAACGTATGGATAGGACTAAATCCTGAATACGACTGGGCGAAATCGGCGTATATAAATCTTCCGGAACGGTTCAAGCCGTCACCACTTAATTTGATTTTCAGGGATTTGACCGGGCGTGGCCGCGTCCTTGATCCGCAAAAGACCGTTTTTTCCCTTCTCGACTTTGACGCGTACTGACATGAGCGCCGGCAAGTCCGCGGCCCTGTTCTTCTTCCCCCATCAGGACGACGAGTACGGAGTCTTTCAGCAGATCGCCGATGATCTGCAATCAGGCCATCGTGTTTGTTGCGTCTATATTACCGATGGCGGCATGGTTATAAGTGAACGCCGCAACGCGGAGTCTCTGGCCGTGCTCAAGCGGTTGGGAGCGCAGCGGCAGGATGTCTTCTTCGCTGGCACGGAACTGGGTATCCCCGACGGCGGACTGCCGGAGCATCTGGAGACCGCCGCCGGATGGATACGCGGCTGGCTGACAGGCTTTGAGCGCGTGGCGGCGATATATGCGCCGGCATGGGAGGGGGGGCATCCCGATCACGACGCGCTTCATGCGTTAGTGGCTCATATCGCGCGGGAGCGGGGAATGCTGGAAATCGTCCGGCAGTATTCGCTATATAACAGCTATCAGCTCCCCGGCCCTCTGTTCAGGGTGTTTCTCCCGCTGCCGGAAAACGGCCAGGCCACAAGAACAAGGATTCCATGGAAAAACCGTTTCCGGTTCCTGCGCCTTTGCCTGTGCTATCCATCCCAGGCTAAAACATGGCTTGGGCTTTTCCCATGCGTCATGTTCCATTATCTGACCAAGGGCTCCCAACTGCTTCAGCCGGTCTCGGCCGGGCGGATCGGCCAGCGCCCCCACGAAGGGAGGCTGTACTACGAAAAGCGGAGTTTTTTCACATGGGAGAAAATGAGCGCATGCCTTGCCAACTGGCAGTCCGCCCAAGGAATTGGCGTGGACGCGCCCGGCGGTGGTAAAATCGGCAAATGAATATGCGCGCAAGGGCCGTCATGCTGGCCGTTTCAGGGGCATTATGCCTGGCCCTTTTCACCGCGGTTTTCCAGATGTATAACCATTCCATTTACTACCCAGACCAGAATGCGCGCGGTGATTTCTGGCGGGGGATATCGGAGTATGCGGCCGATCCTTCGACCGGGAAAATACCGTTTCAAATTCCCGGCCCGCAGGACCAATGGGCCGGCCCAGGGGCCAAAAAGATTGCGCTTCCAGTCCATTCCTTGGCCGGCGCGGAGCTTGTCATTAAACTTGCCGACACCCACCCCTCCCAACCTCCGGAGCTAATGGTGGAAGCCGATGGCCGCGTTTTGAGAATGTTTCAAACACCCGCCGGAAGCGGCCAGTCCGAAGGCAAGTGGCTTGAGGCCGGCGGAAAGTCCGCGTTCACGGTGCATGTCCCCGCCAACTTGCTCCGGCCCAACACCATAGTCCACTTAAGCTCGGCGAAAGGTTCATGGGCGGCCATCGAGTCCATCGAAATAAGCCCGGACGTCCCTTTGTGGAGCGTTATCGGCTCCTTGACGCTGCTGCTTGCGCTGCTTTACTCGCTCAGGTCATACCCGCCACGGATCCGCGGCTTTATCGTGTCCGTGGACTGGGCCATCCCGGGGCGGATATTTTTCGCGGGGGTCATCGCCCTTACCGTGCTCAGCTTCGAGGCTCCCGATTGGGACAAAGTCTCCTTGCAGCCCGATTCGTCCGGGTATATGCCTCCGGCCGACAGTTACCGCACATACGGCTATCCGCTGTTCATAAAGCTTGTGGCCGGGGACAACCTCAGGGAGGACCTGCATGATTTCAACGCGAAACGCGGCCGCTTCGTGGCCGTGGCAAGGGCGCAGAAGATTGTTCTGTTCTTTTCGTTGCTGGCCCTGTTTTTCAGCCTTTCCGCCGTTGTGACCACATTCCCGGCGTTCGTGTTCTGCTATTGGTTCTACCTGTCCGGATTTCTTGTCAATCCTTACTCCGGCGGGAGCGCGCTGCTGGCCGAGACGCTCACGCAGTCATTTGTTCTGCTGGCCGTCTCGTCCCTTTTACTATCGTTGCGCTGGCCCGGCCTGATTTTGTCCACTTCCTGCGCCCTTTTCTCCGGGCTTGCCATGACCGCAAGGCCGGACAGCGCATATACCGTCCTTTTCCTGGGGGCGGTGGCTGTCATCCTTTACTCAAGAAAGCGCGGACGCTGGCTTGCATACAGCCTGATCCCGGCGCTGCTCTTCGGGGGCATTTATGTTTCCATGTCTGGTTCCGTGTCCTCGATGCAAAGCCAGACACAGATGCGCGTGGCCCTTCAATTTGTCACCGAGGAGGACATCGCCAATCTGCCGGACGAGGAAGCGAAGGCTTTTATCAGGAAATGCCTGGAGTTTAAAAAAGAAAGCGATTTGAAAATATTGCGCGGCCGCGACCGCCGCGAGGTTCCCGATTTCGAGTTTTATGACCCGAATTTTTTTGACGTGGCGGGCAAGGCCTTTGCGCAGACGCCGGGAAAAGACCCGGAGGCGCTGATGAAAAAGACCGCGCCGCTGATATTGGCCGCCCACCGCATGGAATGGCTGCGTGTCACATATGAGGGATTCTATTACGGCGCCAGACTGATGACCCGTTTTGGAAGCGAAGCGCTGGGGCTGTCGCTGGTCAATTACATCCCGTATATTCTGCTGACGCTGGCGGCCCTGGCCCTCCTTGAAGCGGAAATCGGAGCCGTCTGCCTGGCCCTTTTTCTTGGGCACCTTTTGCATTCGTTCATATGCTCGGTGTATCTGCATCCGCAGGAAAGGTACATCTTCGCTTCCGAATGGCTTGTGGTTCTGGCGGCGTACCTGGCGGTGTTCGCGTTTTACGATATCGGAATAAGGCGGGCCCGTTCCGGGGCCGCCCGTTAGACAGCCAGACCCTGGCGGGCTAAAAGCGCGGGAAAATCACTGCGACAGCGCCTTCCAATACCGCGGGCGCGGACCCGGCGCATTGAAAAATGGTGCGCCCGGCAGGATTCGAACCTGCGGCCTACGGATTAGAAGTCCGTTGCTCTATCCTGCTGAGCTACGGGCGCCACGTTTGTTTATTTCAAACCATCGCGGCGTTTAATTCAAGCCGATATTCGCTCAGACCCGTTTTTTGCCGCCGTTTTCAGCCCTGTTTCGCGTTTCACGCGCCGCGCTGTGGATATTATCCCTAACATCGGGATGTCCGCAACGTTTATCGGGGACGGGAAAGGAGGCATAAAACGACTATCATGAAAATATAGTTGAATTTCATGGCGCACTCTTATATATATAGCGGGGTAGAGCGCGAGGGGGGAGCAAAAACGCTTGTCAAACATTGGAGACGGAACATGAACGAGACTCTGGAAAACAAACCTTCGGCGGTGAGTGGTAATTTGGAAGATGATGCCATGGGAATAGTCCGAAAGCACGTTTACGCGGCCATGGGTTTCGGGCTTCTGCCAATCCCCGGTTTTGACATTGTGGCCATGACCGGCACACAGCTGAACCTCGTGAGGATGCTGTCGAACCTTTACGGCGTCGGCTTTAAGAAAGAGGCGGTCAAGGGGATCATCGGTTCGCTTGTGGGCGGGTTCACTCCGGTCGCTTTCGCGGCTCCGGTGGCATCGCTGCTCAAGCTGATACCCGTGGTCGGCCAGACGGCCGGCGGGCTTTCCCTTTCACTCACCGGCGGCGCATCTACGTACGCCCTGGGCAAGGTGTTCATCCAGCACTTTGCGTCCGGCGGAACGATGCTCACCTTCGATCCGGCCGCGATGAAGAACTATTACACCGAGAAGTACTGCGAGGGGATCAAGGTCGCCTCCGAAATGAAGGAAGCGAAGGCCAAAGGCGCCTGAGCGAACACTGTTGAACGTTCCCGCCGGTGTTTTTGCGCCGGCGGGTTTTTATTTTTGCGCGCCCGGCGGCCAGCCTTGAGCGCGGCTTTTTGTCTGGCCTGTTTTTCTCTTCCGGCGTTGACCAGCCAATCCGCGCGTAATATCATTAGGAGCCCTTGGGGGCTTCATTGGTGGCGTGGCAATCAGCATAATTAAAGATGACGAACATAAACCGCGGTTACGGATTCTCCACGATCGTTAATTTCTACAGGAGGGAGGTGGAGTCCCCCGGAACCAGGATACTGATAATGGCCACGGTGTCCGGCATTTCCGGAGCCGTGCTGCTGGGCCTTATCAACATGGCGGCGCAGATGGCCTCTGAGCGGGAGATACACGCCCGGCTGTTCTCGTTGTTCATCGCCGCGCTCCTTCTTTACATATACACCAGAAGATTCGCCCTCGAAGAGGCCACCAGCGGGGCCGAAGTGGCGGTGAACAAGGTTCGGGTGCGGATCACGGACAAACTGCGCCGGGCGGACCTGCAATTCATCGAGGGAGTCGGGGACACCAAGATATACACCCGGATAAGCCAGGAGACCGCGCTGTTGTCCCAGGCCGCGTTCATCATCGTGGACGCGCTGCAGTCGGTGATACTGCTTGTGGCGTGCTTTGCCTACATATTCATTATATCCGGCCTTGCGTTCATGATGACAGTCGCGGCGATCGCCGTGGGCATTTCCCTCTATTTCGTGAACACCAAGGAAATAAACAGGGAGATGCGGCAGGCCGCCGCCAAGGAAGAGGAGTTTTTCGAGCTGCTCAGCCACGTGCTGGCGGGATTTAAGGAGATAAAGCTAAACCACAGGCGCAACGAGGAGATTTACCGGGTCATAAAGGGAGTGGCGGACGAGACCCAGCGGCTCAAGCTGAACACCAACAGCAAGTTTCTTGTGGACTACATGTTCGGCCAGGTGTTCTTTTACGCATTGCTGGGCGTAATGGTCTTCGTGCTGCCGGCGATGGTGGAGATAGACGCAAAGGACGTGGCCAAGCTTGCCTCCACGCTTCTTTTCATCATCGGGCCGCTGACGGCGGCGGTGTCGTCCGTGCAGATATTCTCCAAGACCTCCATTTCCATAGAAAACCTGTACTCGCTGGAGGAAATGATAGACAACTCCACGAAGCTCGCCGCTTCCGCCCCCCCGCCCCCCGTCACCCCGGCCTTTGAGCTGATAACCCTGGAGAACCTGGTGTTCAATTATATGGACCAGACCGGCGCGAGCGCGTTCCAGGTGGGGCCTGTGGACATGGAGATAAAGCGGGGAGAGACCATATTTCTGGTGGGCGGCAACGGATCGGGCAAGTCCACGCTGTTAAAGCTTATGACGGGGCTTTACAATCCGCGGTCGGGCAAAATAAAGATAGACGGGAAATTTGTGGAGGCCTCCGGAATGCAGGGATACCGGGAGTATTTCACCGCGATCTTCGGCGATTTCCACCTTTTCGACAGGCTTTACGGGCTTGAGGGGGTGGCCGACGGGAGGGTGGACGAGCTTTTGCGCCTGGTGATGCTGGAAAAGAAGACCGAATTCAGGGACGGCAAGTTTTCCAACCTGGAGCTTTCCACCGGGCAGCGCAAAAGGCTGGCCCTGGTGGTGTCGTTCCTGGAGGACAAACCCATATATGTGTTTGACGAGTGGGCGGCCGACCAGGATCCGGAGTTCCGCCGGTTTTTCTACGACACCATCCTGTCCGGGCTCAAGGAGCGGGGGAAGACCGTGATAGCCGTCTCGCACGACGACCGTTATTTCAAGCACGCCGACAGGACGTTGCGCATGGACTACGGCCGGGTTGTGGAAGCCACCGATAACAGATAACATACTTTGACCAAAGCGGACGGAAAAATGGAAGAAAAGAAAACGCTAAGACAAAGGATCAGGGAACGGCTGTACCGGAACCTGCCTTACCTGATAATACTTTCCATAACCCTGATATTCCTGTTCATATTATTCTTCCCCAGGATTGTGATAACCATCCACGCCGGCCGGGCCGGGGTGCTGTACAAAAGGCTGACGGTGGGAACCGTGACCGACTATGTGTACCCTGAAGGGCTGTACCTTATCGCCCCATGGAACAGGATGTACATCTACAACGTGCGCAAGCAGGTGGTGACGAAGGACTACAGTTTCATGACGGCCAAGGGGCTGCCGGTGACGCTCACCATATCCATACGCTATCAGCCGGACTACGATTTCCTCGGGTACCTGCACAAATCGCTGGGTCCGGACTATCTGGACGTGGTGGTGTGGCCCAGCGTGGAGGCGACGATAAGGCAGGTCATCAGCAAGTTGAACGTGGAGGAGGTCTATTCCACGCAGGAATCGGTGCTAAGCAAGCTTGTCAACGAGGCGCTGGACGACGCCGCCAGCGGATTTGTGATGATCGACGATGTTCTTATAAGGAAGGTGAGCCTTCCCGCCAACATCCAGACGGCGGTGGAAAAGAAGCTCACCAACGAACAGGAGTTCCAGGCGTATGAGTTCATCCTGAAGAAAGAGGCGCAGGAGGCGGAGCGCAAGCGCATAGAGGCGCGAGGCATAAGAGACTTCCAGGCGACCGTGAAGGAGACGCTGAACGCCGACGTGCTCAAGCTTCGCGGAGTGATGGCCACCGAGCAGCTGGCGACATCCCAGAACGCCAAGACGATAGTGATCGGCGGAGGCAAGGACGGGCTGCCTGTGATATTGAATGGCAAAGAATGACATTTCCACCTGAAGGCCGTTTGCGGCCCTGGCCCCTTTTGGCCGCCGGATATACGGGAAGAACGGTTTACGCATGCCTGGTTTTGGCGGCATGTTTTTTCATTATGTCGTGCCAGGACGGGCAGTCAACCGGGGCTGTCCGCAACGCCCGCGTGATGGACAGCGGGGAGGCGGTGATCGGCATTGTCTATCCCCGGGAGAAGACCGGCGAATCCTTCGCCAACGGCGCGCTTCTGGCGGTGGATGAGATTAACGCACGCGGCGGGATAATGGGAAAGAAGCTGGCGCTGGAGATAATGGACGACCGGGGGGACCCCAGGGTCAGCGTGGAGATGGCGAAAAAAATAGCGAAAGACATGGACATCATCGCCGTCATCGGCCATCTTTCATCCGACGCGGCCATAGCCTCATCGCTGGCATATCATATCAATGACATGCTGTTCATGGCGCCCCAGGCCGCATCGCCATACCTTACGATGCACAAGTTCGAGACCGTTTTCCGCACCATTTCCAGCGACAGGCTGGTGGCGGCTAAGGCCCTTGAGTACATGAAGAATAAAGGACTGACCAAGTTGATCATCGCCAACGAACAGTCCAGGTACGGAGTTGACCTTTCGCACTTGATGATCGCGCATTCAAAGGAGTTCGGGATTACCGTGGTATCGCAGAAAAATTACTTTAACGCCGACACGGATTTCCGGCGCGGGCTGATCGGGATGCAGGACATGGACTTTGACGCGGTTTTCATAGCCGGCGGCTTTCCGGCGGGGGCGATCCTGATCCGGCAGATAAGGGAGATGGGCTTTAATCAGCCGATTTTCACCGGCGGCGCCCTGAACTCCCCGAAACTTATGGAGATCGCCGGAAAAGCCGCCGAAGGGGTGGTGTCCGCCAGCCATTTTTCCATGAGCGACCCCATTCCGGAGATGGCGGCCTTCGTCGCCAAATACAGGGCGCGCTTTAAGGAGGAGCCGGAGCAGAATTCCGCGCGCAGTTACGAGGCGGTGTCGTTGCTGGCGCAGTCGCTTGAAAAATCGAAAAGTTTCAATCCCGTGGTAGTGGCCTCCACCTTCAAGGTGTACAAGCAGTGGCGCGGGCTCACGGGGCTGTATGATTTCACCCGTTACGGAGACGTAACAGGGCACAAGCTGTATCTGGAAACGGTGAAGAACGGCAAGTTTGAGCTTTTGATCGACTGATTATACGGCGGGGAGATGGCGCCCCGCAAAGGCGCAGGGAGGAAAGACATGGAAATAGTTGCTTTGATGGTCGCGTTGAGCGGGATTGTGGGCCTTTTGGGCATCAACAGGAAGTTCGGCTTCTGGGGTTATTTTTTCGCCTCCCTGTTGCTGACCCCGGCTATCGGGCTTTTGCTGGTGCTCGCGTCGTCGCCGCCGCGCAAGTGAAAGCCGGGGCTTAAAAGATTTGGGCCTGTTTGACGATGACAGGCTCGCCATGCCTGTCAAAAGCGGCGTGGCATATGTGACCTTCCCCCACGCTGACGGGGGTGATATACCATAGTTTGCCGTGGATCCGCGCCGCGCCGTCCATAAGCCGCACTTCCTCCAAAGGTATCGAAAGCCCTCTGCCGTCGGCCTTGATGGCGCTCTCTTTCATCGTCCATATCCGGAAAAACCGGGCCAGGGGGTCTTGCGCCTTTTTGACTGATTCCATTTCATCGGCGGAGAAGTATCTTTCAAAACCGGAAATGTCCACATCCCGGACAATTTCCACGTCCACTCCCAGCCGGCAAGTTGAACTTATCGCGCACACGGCGATCTGGCCGGAATGTGAAAGGTTGAAATCAAAGTTCCCGCTGATAAACGGCCGGCCGAACTCGTTTGTTTTTACCAGCCGTATCTCTTCCGGATCGCGGCCAACAAGTTCAAGGGCCTTGGCGATCAGAAGTTTTCCCGCCAGCGCAAGATGCCGGTCCTGCCATTTTCTGAAACGTTCCACATCCGCTCTCATTTCAGCCGAGAGTTTGTTGACAAGCCGCTCCCATTCCCCCCCTTCAATCCGCCGCTGGACACGGCTGACCAGAATCTCCATCCGTTGTTTCCCTGATGATACACAGCTTACCGGGCCCGAAATCCCAGTTTATACGATATGGATGCTGACAGGAGCATAAATTAATAGTAACAAAACGAAATTTCTTTAGTAATTTCAGCTTGTTGTCAGATTTTAGACCCGTTATAACAAAGTTCTGTTGCGTCAAATTATTTAATGGGTTAGATTATTAAGCTGATTGGTGATCGTGGGGGGACGCATACTTTACCTTGATGGGGGAAACGTGTCCTCAAACGCGGTTAAAAAGATGATTGTCCAAGCAGTTGAAATGGAAAAAGCCTTGAAATTTTCCTCGATCACCGAGGTTTTATCATGGCGGGCCTCCCGCAATGGCGATAAAACAGCCTTCACGTTCCTTCATGAAGGCAAAACTCCGGAGCGTTCCATTACATTCCGGCAGTTGGACGAGCAAGCATGCGCATTGGCCACAACACTTAAAGACCTGGGCGCCGAGGGGGAAAGGGCGTTGCTCATATATCCCGCCGGGATCGAGTTTGTGGTGGCGTTCATGGGATGCCTGTATGCGGGCGTCATCGCCGTCCCCCTCCCGCCGCCGGACTCGGCAAGATTGAAAAGGAGCCTTCCAAGGCTCAACCTTGTGGCGGAGGATTCCGGGGCCAAATTCGTCCTTTGCCTGGGAAACATGGCGCAAACGCTGGAATCTTCCCTGGTGGACTACAAATGGCTTAAAAGCATGCGCCTGATCGCCACTGACGGCCTTGGGATGGCGGGGCAAACCGGATTTAAGGGCGCCGCCGCGCCGGAAGGCATAGCTTATCTGCAATACACCTCCGGCTCCACCTCCGATCCCAAAGGGGTGATAGTGCGGCATGAAAACATCATGGCCAACTCCATGTGCGTACAACGCATGTGGAGCTATTCGGAGGAGAGCGTATCGCTTGTGTGGATGCCCAATTTTCACGACTACGGGCTTGTGGACGGGATTATCCAGCCCATATTCTCCGGCGCTTCGTCATATTTAATGTCCCCGATGGCATTCCTGAAAAATCCGCTGCGGTGGGTGGAGGCGGTGTCGCGGTTCGGGGTGACAAACAGCGGAGGTCCGAACTTCGCCTTCGAATACTGCGCCGCCAAAATCACACCGGAGAAAAAAGCGGGGCTGGACCTTTCACGATGGAAGGTGGCCCATTGCGGCGCCGAACCGATCCGCAAGGTTACTGTGGACAGTTTTACGAAAGAATTTTCCATATGCGGATTCGACAGCCGATCGTTCTACGCCGGATACGGCTTGGCCGAGGCCACGCTGATGGTCACCACCAAACGCCGGGGGAGCGAACCGCCGTTTTTTACCGCCTCCGCCGCAAGCCTGGAAAAAGACCTGGCCGTTCCGGCGGATGGAGGGCAAAAGGCCCGTCATATCGCCGGATGCGGCGTCCCGGCGGGGGATATGGACGTGGTCATCGCCGATCCAGACAGCCATGCGCGGCTTGAGCCTGGAAAGATCGGCGAGGTGTGGGTGGCTGGCCAGCCGGTGTCGCCCGGCTACTGGGGGAAAGAAAAGGAGAGCGGCGATACTTTCCGCGCTCAACTTGCCGGGGAATCGGCCGCAAAATACCTTCGCACCGGCGACCTTGGATTCATGCTCGACGGCGAGTTGTATATCACAGGACGCCGAAAGGACCTGGTGATCATAGGCGGGGTGAACCATTATCCGCAGGACATCGAACTGACGGTGGAAAGCTGCCACCCGAACCTCCGCAAGAACGGGTCGGCCGCGTTTTCCGTGGACGTGGAGGGGGAGGAGCGGCTTTGCGTTGTGGCGGAGGTGGACAGCGCCGCCAAGGAATTTGGCGCGATACTCCGGCAAATCATCTCGGCGGTCTCGGAAAACCACGAGTTGGAAGTCTTTGCGGCGGTCCTTATCAGGAAGGGGACGTTATTGAAGACCACCAGCGGCAAGGTCCAGCGCGGCGCCTGCCGTAAAGTGTTCCTCGAAGGGGGGCTGGAGGAGGCCGCCGTAATGCGGAAGAAAGCCATCGGGCACGCGTCCCACCCGGCAGGCGGTGGAACTGGCGCGGCTGGAAAAATTATGGCTAAAGAGCAGGCGGTAAATTCAATATCCGTACTGCTCGCCCAAAGGCTTGGCCTGCGGTTGGAGGAAATCGTCCCCGCCGAAACGTTCTCAAGTTTCGGCCTGTCGTCGCGGGAGGCGGTACGTCTTGCCGGCGAACTTGAAGAGGCCTTCGGAATGGAGCTTGCGCCCACCATTCTCTGGAAATATCCGACGGTGGACTCTCTGGCGGGGCATTTATGCGGGGAAGCAGACCTGGCGCAGCCTTCATCTTTGGAGCGGCGCAACAAAAATTCAAGCAGCGAGCCCATCGCCATTGTGGGGATTGGCCTTAAGTTCCCGGGGGCGGACGATCCGGACTCGTTCTGGAGGATGCTTTTGGAGGGGAAGGACGCAATATCGGAAGTTCCCGCCGGAAGGTGGCCCATTGAAGATTATTACGATCCGGCCCCGGCCACACCCGGGAAGATGAACACCCGATGGGGAGGGTTCATCGACGGGGTGGACATGTTCGACGCTGAATTTTTCGGGATCACCCCCCGCGAGGCGGAAGCAATGGATCCGCAGCAGCGGCTTGTTCTGGAAACGGCATGGCGGGCGCTGGAGAACGCCGGGATTCCACCGGCGGGGCTTGCCGGATCGGCTGGCGGAGTGTTCATTGGCGTAAGCGCGGACGATTATTCCAGGCTCCAGTTCAATCAGTCGGCGTCGTCGAGCGCATACGCCGGCACAGGCTCATCGCTAAGCCTTACGGCCAACCGCCTGTCGTATTATCTGGACCTTAAAGGCCCTTCTCTGGCGGTGGACACGGCTTGCTCGTCATCCCTTATGGCCGTGCATCTTGCGGTGGGCGCCCTGCGGCGCGGCGAGTGCGATCTGGCGCTGGCCGGAGGGGTGAGCCTGACGCTCACACCGCACGCCACGGTGGCGTTGTCGCAGGCGAAAATGCTCTCTCCCACGGGGCGATGCAGGACTTTCGGCGCGGATGCGGACGGATACGCGCGCGGCGAAGGATGCGGCGTCGTGGTCATGAAAAGTCTTTCTGATGCGCTGGAAAGCGGCGACAGGATAATTGCAATTGTCCGCGGCTCGGCGGTGAACCAGGACGGCAGGAGCAACGGGCTGACCGCGCCAAACGGGCTTTCCCAGGTGGAAGTGATGCGCCGCGCGCTGTCGGACGCAGGTGTGGAGCCGCGCAGCGTGGGATATGTGGAGGCCCACGGCACCGGCACTCCTCTGGGCGATCCGATAGAGATGGAATCGATAAAGACCGCCTTTGGCGGAGCGGATGGGGATGAGGCTCCATGCCATACCAGCTCCGTGAAAACGAACATAGGCCATCTGGAGGCGGCGGCTGGGGTGGCAGGGCTTATCAAAACGGCGCTGTCTCTGTGGCACGGGAAGATACCACCCCATGCGAATCTGAAAAAAATCAATCCGCTGATAAAGCTTGAAGGGACGCGGTTTGCCATTCCCGAGAAGGTGGAGACATTCCATTCGCATAACGGCGTCCGGCGGGCGGGGGTGAGTTCTTTCGGATTCGGCGGGGCGAACGCCCATGTGATACTTGAAAGCCACGATCAGCCGATTGATGCGCCATCAACGCCGGAAAGACCCTTGCACGTCATCGCCATCTCCGCCAAGAACGGCGCGGTTCTTATGGAACTTGCCGCAAAATATCTGAACCTTTTGGAAAGTGATCCGGCGATCCGGCTTGCCGATCTGGCCTGCGCGGCCAACGCCGGGCGCTCCCACATGCCGGTGCGGGCGGCGTTTGTGGCCGGGTCCTGCGCCGAACTTGCGGAGAAACTTCGCGTATTTATCAGGGAGGGCGCTCCGGCGAAGAAAAGCGCGGGCGTGAAAACCGGCGATACGTCCAGGCTCCCGGCCCATGATGAGGATATGTTTGCAAGCAGGGAGAAACTCGAACAACTGGCGGCCGCATACAGGGACGGCGTCAACGTGGACTGGACGAAGTATTATTCAAGGCGGCGGTGTACTGCCTTTGGCGCCCCTTTATATCCGTTCCAGCGCAAGCGCCATTGGGCTTTAACCGAACATCATGGAACACAGCCCGGCCGCGCCGCCACGGAGCTTCCGGGGGAGAAGATCGAATTGGCCGATCCTCCCGGCGGCTGTGTCTATCAAGGCGCGATATCGGCTGCGGCGACTCCCTGGATCGCAGGGCACATAATAAACGGTGAAATGGCGCTTCCCGGCGTAGCGTACATGCTTATGGCCCTGGACGCGGCTTTCGGAGAAGGGGAATCCGTGGCCGGCGTCGAAATGAACGATATACGGTTTGACAACCTGATCATCGTCAGGGGGGCGGGGCAAAAGGATATTTTCACCCAATGCACTCCGGATGGGGATGGCCACTCAATCGCTATTTACTCCGCGCCAGATATCAACCACATGAAATGCGGGATTCGCAAATATCCGCGGTCCGGCCAATCCCGCGGTCTGTTGCCTGTGGATGAAATAAAAGCGAGGCTCGGCGAACCATCAACAGGGGCCCGATTCTATGAGGCATGGGTCGGCCGGGGTTTCAGCTGGAGCGAAGGTTTTAACAACGTTACAGATTTGTGGACAGGGGAGGGGGAGGCGCTGGCGTTGGTGGAAACGCCATCGGGCTCCGGTCTTGGCGTACGCGCCGGAATTCTTGACGCCTGCGGCCATTCTTTGGCCGAGATCGCCGGGGGGATGAACAAGGGAGTCTTCGTCTTCAAATCGGCGGACTCGTTCAGGATGCACCTGCCCATCGCCGGGAAGAAGTTTTGGTCCCACGCAACGGGCAATTACAGCGCGGTGGAAAATGCGCTGACCGGGGACATCACCATCGCTTTGGAGACAGGCGAAGTGGCCGCGGAATTTCGCGGGGTGCGATTGGTGTTCATAAACGCCATGGCGGAAGCCGCGGCCGTACCCGCCGCCAAAGAGGCCGATCCGATCAATGACGATCTTCTCCAGACCTACGGCGCGGACATGGAAAAGGCGATCCGCGCATGGCTGGCCTCGGAAGCGGGCCGGATATTCATGATCAAGGAAGACGAAATTGATATAGACACACCGCTGGGGGCGCTTGGGATGGACTCCCTCATGGCGATGGACCTGGCCGACTCGATATCCGCCAGGTTGAAAATCAAAATCAGCGCTGTGGAACTGATGGGGGACGATGTGAGCCTTGCCGGGCTTGCAAAGCATCTTGCCGGGCCGCTTCCGGACACTGCGAATGAAGCGGCCGGGCTTATAATCCCGGAGGCACCCACGGCGGAAAATTTTTCTCCCCTTTCATACGGGCAGCGCGCGCTGTGGTTTGTCAGCAAAATGTCGCCGGACAGCGCGGCGTACAATGTGGCCTTCGCCGCCGCCATCCGTTCGCAAATCGGCCATGGAGCGTTGCGCGCCGCCCTCGATACGCTGGCGCAAAGGCATCCGGCTTTGCGGACGGTGTTCACGATGGCGGGCGGGGAAGTCAAATGCAGGGAATTGGAGGAGGGAAGGATCGAATTCAACGTCACGCAAGCGCTGGGATCCGATGACGCGGCTGTCCGGGAACAGGTGAACAAAGCTTACGGGCGTCCCTTTGACCTTGAGAACGGCCCCCTGGCGCGGGTGGACATCTTCACCCGCTCGCCCAAAGATCACGTCATGCTCGTCACGGTGAGCCATATCATCTGCGATGGATGGTCGCTGTGGCTGCTGATGGACGAGATGGGCAAGCTTTACGGGGCGCAAGTAAAAGGGACAACGGCGGACCTGCCTCCGGTGGCCAAAACGTACGGCGATTTCACCTCGTGGCAAAAGGGGATGGTGGACGGGCCGGAGGGGCGCAAGAGCCTTGAATACTGGACGAAACGGATTTCCGGGGACATCCCGCCACTGGATCTGCCCGTGGACAGACCAAGGCCGGAGGTGAAAACGGAGAACGGCGCCACTGTCAATTTTGATATGCCGGGAAACGTTTCGGAAGGGATCAAAAGGCTGGCCAGGGAGGCGAACACCACCCCCTATACAGTGGCGCTCTCCGCCTTTTTCGCGTTTTTATACAGGTACACCAACCAGGAAACATTGCTTGCCGGATCGCCGATGGCCGCGCGCCCTTCCTCCGGGTTTTACGGAGTGGCGGGTGATTTCGTCAATCCGGTGGTGATGCGGGCGGACATCAAAAAGGGGCAGACCTTCAGGAGCCTTCTGGATCAGACGCGCGCCGTTGTGATGGAGGCGATGGAACGGCAGGACTACCCGTTCGGGCTGCTGGTGGAAAAACTGAAAGTCCGGCGCGACCCGGCCCGTTCGCCGCTGTTCGATGTCATGTTCATCTACCAGAAGCCGCAGCAGTCCGCCGGGATAATCGGCATGATGGCCGTGGCAGGGAACGGAGCTTCCTTCGAATGGGGAGGGCTTGCCATGGCCCCGTTTGGCGTGGCGCAGCAGGAAGGGCAGATGGACCTGGCCCTGGAAATAGCCGAGACTCCGGACGCAATGTTCGGCTCCATGAAATACAACACGGACATTTATGGTTCGCAGACCGTTTCACGCATGGCTTCGCATTATATGCGGATGCTGGAAGCCGCGATAAATTCACCGGACACGCCAATCGCCGCCGCCCCGATGATGCGCGACGAAGAGCTCCGGGGGGAGATAGACACGTGGAACGCCACGGACATCCGGTTTGACATGCCGCGCCCTGTTCACGAAATATTCGAGGAAGCGGCGCGCCGGGCGCCACAATCGCCAGCCGTGATTTCTGAAACAGGCCGGATTACTTATGGAGAGCTGGACGCCGCTTCGGACAGGATCGCTCTAAGGCTCGTTGAAGAAGGATGCGTTCCCGGAGGGCTTGCGGCGGTGTTCATGGAACGCTCGCCGGAGGCGCTGGCGGGGATCATCGGCGCGATGAAGGCGGGGCTCGCCTATGTCCCGGTGGACCCGGAATACCCGGCGCAACGGGTGGAGTTCATGCTTGGCGACGCTTGCCCGGCGGCGGTGATCGCAAACAGCCGGACGGCGTCAAGGCTTGCTCCCGGCAAATGGAAAATCATCCCGGCCGATTCACCATTGAACGGCGCCAAAGGCCCGGCAAAGGCTAAAACTGAGGCGAAAGTTGCGATGGACTGTCTGGCATATGTGATATACACCTCCGGCTCCACGGGAACGCCTAAAGGAGTGATGGTCACGCACGCCAATCTTTTCAACTCCACCATGGCCCGGATGGCGTATTACGCCAAAGCGCCGGAACGATACCTTCTATTATCGTCATTGTCGTTCGACAGCTCCGTGGCGGGGCTGTTCTGGACATTATGCTCGGGCGGGGCGATTGTCCTGCCGCCGAAGGATTTTGGCAAAGACATCGGTTCGCTGGCGGACTTGATCGCGCGGGAGAAAGTGACGCACACCCTGGCGCTTCCTTCGCTTTATTCGCTCCTGTTGGGCGGGCCGGACGCATCAAAGCTTGAAAGCCTCAAGGTGGTGATAGCCGCCGGGGAGGTGATCCCGCCATCCCTGCCTGTCCGGCATCATGACCTGGCGCCGGGAGCGGATTTTTACAACGAATATGGCCCCACGGAAGGGACGGTGTGGTGCTGCGCTCATAAATGCGAAGCGGACAACGGCGCTTCGGCCGTTCCCATCGGGCGGCCCATCGCCAACGCGAAGCTATATGTCCTCAATGAAGCGATGGAACCTGCGCCGGCAGGTGTGGCAGGGGAGCTGTACATCGGCGGGCCGCAGGTGGCCAAAGGTTATTTGAACCAGCCGGAACTTACGGAAGAAAGATTCGTGGCGGACCCGTTTTCGCGCGGCGGCCGGCTTTACAGGACCGGGGACATCGCGCGGCGTTTAAAAGACGGCGCCCTGGAATTCATCGGCAGGATGGACGGGCAGGTGAAGGTCCGTGGATACAGGATAGAACAGGGAGAAATCGAGGCGGCGCTGCTTGCGCACCCTTCCGTAAAGGAAGCGGCAGTGACTGCGTGGAGCGATCCGTCCGGCGGCAAGCGAATCGTCGCATACATAACCTCCGCCAATGGGGCGCTGGACGTGTTGCGTATAAAGGAATACCTGGGAGGAAAGCTCCCTTCATTCATGGTCCCTTCGGCGATTGTTACCCTGGATGCGATGCCGCTGTCGCCAAATGGCAAGCTGGACAAAAAGGCGCTCCCCGCCCCGGACATGGACACCTTGCGCGGGGAAAATGAATACACTCCTCCGTCCAACGAGATGGAGACGCTCATCGCGTCTGTGTGGGGCGGGCTGCTGAACATGGAAAAAGTGGGGGCGCGGGACAATTTTTTCGATATGGGGGGCCATTCGCTGCTCATGGCGCGGGCGCACGCGGCCTTGCAGGAAAAAATGGCGAGGAACTTCTCGATAGTGGAAATGTACAAGAATCCGACCATAGAGTCGCTGGCCGCCGCCCTTGCCGGGAACGGTGATGACGGCGCACCTTCCGCCAAACTTGCGGAAGCGGCGGCCCGGGGGGGACTGCGGGGCGAAATGAGCCGGATGCGGGCGGCCAGGCGCGGGATGAAAAAATGACAGGGGCGCAAGCGGGAGGACATCCGGAATACTCCGGAAAGGTTGCGGTGACAGGCATGGCGCTTCGCATGCCCGGGGCCAATACTCCGGCGGAGTTCTGGGCGAACATCTGCGACGGGAAGGACTGCATAACGGCATTCAGCCGGGAGGCGCTTATCCAAGCGGGGGTCAAGCCCGCGATAGTGGACAATCCGGACTACGTCCGCTCCAAAGGGATTATTGATGCGGTCGAAATGTTCGACGCGGCCTTTTTCGGATATTCCCCCCGCGAGGCGGAGCTTATGGACCCGCAGGGGAGGATATTCCTGGAATGCGCGTGGGAAGCGATGGAAGACGCCGGATACGCCCCCGGCTCGTTCCATGGCGCGGCGGGCGTCTTCGCCGGGGCGGGGATGAACACATACCTTGCCAGCAACGTATATCCGTGCGCGGACCTTTCGGAAACTTCGGCCATGTACCTTGCCATGACCGGCAACTCAAACGACTTTCTGGCCACCCGGGTCTGCTACGCCATGAACTTCACCGGGCCGGGAGTCACCGTGCAGACCGCATGCTCCACGTCGCTTGTGGCGGCGCACATGGCCTGCCAGAGCCTTTTGGGAATGGAGTGCGACATGGCGCTGGCCGGCGGCGTGGCGATAAGGACTCCGTACATCGCCGGGTACATGTACCAGGAGGGGATGATCCTCTCCCCGGACGGCAAATGCCGCGCCTTCGACGCGAAGGCCAAAGGGACCGTGCCTGGCTCCGGCGCCGGGGTGGTGGTCTTAAAAAGGCTGGAGGACGCCATAGCGGATGGCGACCGGATATACGCTGTGATATCAGGCTCCGCCATAAACAACGACGGATCGGCAAAGGCGGGCTACACGGCGCCGGGGGTGGAGGGGCAGTCCTCCGTTATCCGGGAGGCGCACGCCGTGGCGGGGATCGAGCCTTCGTCCATTACATATGTGGAGACCCACGGGACAGGGACGACGGTGGGAGACCCGATAGAGATATCGGCCCTGAACATTGCCTTCGGCGCTGGCGCCGGCAAAAGGGGATGCGCCATAGGGTCGGTGAAATCGAACATCGGCCATCTGGACGCGGCGGCGGGAGTGGCCGGGCTTATAAAGACGGCGCTGGCGCTTCACAACAGGAAAATCCCCCCCAGCGCGCATTTTAATACGCCGAACCCGGCCATAGATTTTTCCTCCGGGCCGTTCTACATGAACACTTCACTTTGCGGCTGGATTTCAGCAAACGGCGCTCCAAGGCGCGCCGGAGTGAGCTCATTTGGCGTTGGGGGGACCAACGCCCACATGGTATTGGAGGAGGCGCCGCAAGGGGCCGTTTCAGGCCCTTCACGGCCATTGCAGGTGATCACCGTGTCCGCCCGGAGTTCCGAGGCCCTTGCCCGGGCATGTTCAAACCTTGCGGACAGGTTCCGCGATGAACCTTCAATCTCGCTTCCGGACGCGGCGTACACGCAGGCCGCCGGCCGCAAGATTTTTGGGCACAGGAGGGCGTTGGTGTGCGGATCGGCGATGGAAGCTGCGGACGCGCTTGAACAGGCCGCAAACGGGCCGGGGGTGGAATCCGTTGATGACGCAGACATACCGATAGTCCTGATGTTCCCCGGCCAGGGGGCGCAGCATGTGGACATGGGGCGCAAGCTGTACGAAGCGGAGCCTGTTTTCCGGGAGGCGATGGACCGGTGCTTTGCGATACTGAAAAAAACGGCGGGGTTCGATCTGCGCGGCGTCATGCATCCGGAACGGGCGACACCGGAAGCGGCGGAGCTTATCAACAAAACGGAATACGCACAGCCCGCCCTTTTCGCCACTGGATACGCTCTCGCGGAATTGTGGGCCGAATGGGGCGCAAAGCCTTCGGCGATGATCGGCCACAGCGTGGGCGAGTACGTGGCGGCATGTATCGCCGGAGTGTTCCCGCTGGAAGAGGCGCTGCCGCTTGTGGCCGGACGCGGCAGGCTGATGGGGAGCATGGAGCCGGGGGCTATGGCGGCGGTGATGGCCGGGGAAGATGCGGCGCGCGCCGGGCTTATGGACGGACTTTCCATTGCGGCGGTGAACGCTCCGGAGGCCTGTGTGGTGTCCGGGCCGGAGAAGTCGGTGAAAGCTTATATGGATGCCGCCGCGAGGGACGGACTTGCATGCGCTCCGCTCCACGTGTCCCACGCATTCCATTCGGCGATGATGGAGCCAGCCGCGGCGCCTCTTTGCGATCTGGCCGGAAAGCTGAAACTTAACGCGCCAACTATTCCATTCGTATCCAACGTCACCGGCGGTTGGATCACCCCGGCCCAGGCGCAAGACCCCGGATACTGGGGGACGCATCTTATGAAGACCGTGATGTTCGGCGGCGGGATCGCCACAATCGCCGGCAAATTAAAAAACGCCGTTTTCATCGATGCGGGGGCTGGCCGGACGCTTTGCTCCCTTGCGGCCAGGAACATCGGACCTGCCGCCGGATTTGCCATTATCCCTTCCATGCCCCATCCGAAGGACGGAAAGGATGGCCACAGGTTCATTCTCGAAGCGCTCGCAAAAGTGTGGCAGGCGGGGGGCGGGGTGGACTGGACCGGTTTTTACAAGGGAGAAAAAAGACAAAGGATCGCGCTCCCCACATATCCGTTCGAACGCAAGCGGCACTGGCTCGAACCTGCCGGGCGCGGCGGTGATGCGAAAAGCGGCCGGGCCGATATATCAAAATGGCTTTACGCCCCGTCGTGGACCCCATCTTTGCCGCCCGTCATCGGAAATGAACGTGCGCCGGAGCTTTGCGTTGTTTTCGGCGCCGCCGGATTGGGCGAGGATTTAATAAAGAATTTTAGCGCCGCAGGCCGCAAGACAATCTTCGTTACAACCGGCGATGGTTATGCGGAAAACGCCGGCGGATCATACACGGTCAATCCAGCGTCCAAAGATGATTACGTAAAACTGTTTTCGAGAATCCAGCCGGACGGCGGGATTCTCGTCGCGCACACGTGGCTTGCCGAAGAGACAGACGGTGAGGAAGCTGATTTAAAGCTTGGCTACTACAGCCTTCTTGGCATCGTCCAGGCGCTGGACGAAACCGGAATTATTGGGCGCGCATCCGTGTGCGTTGTGACGCGCGGAGTTTTCGATGTGACCGGTAAAGAAGACATCCACCCCGCCCGTGCGGCGGTATTAGGCCCGATTTTGAGCGCCCCCAGGGAATATCCCGGACTGACCACCAGATGCGTGGACATCGGCGGCGTGAGACCAGATGTTGAAAGTATCGCGCGCGAAATCCTCCACGGGCATGGGCAAGTGGCGGCCATACGGGATGGAAGAGGCTGGACGCAAGGATTATCCCCGGTTCCGCTTTCATCAAAATCAATCCAACCTCTCCGGGAAGGCGGGGTGTATGTGATAACCGGAGGGCTGGGGGCCATCGGCCATGCGCTGGCTGTGCGGATGGCCAAAACAGCGCGGGTGAAGCTGGCGCTTATCGTCCGCTCGCCGCTGCCGCCGAGGGAACAATGGGCTGCTTATTCGGACGGTCATCCACTGGGCGATCCTGTATCGCTAAAAATCGCCAGGGCGATGGAGATTGAAAAACTGGCGGAGCGGACGCTTGTGATCGCGGCGGACATGGGGGATGAAAAGGTTGTTGCCGATGCGTTGGCCAAAGTGGAAAAATATCTGGGCGCGGTCAACGGGGTGGTCCATTGCGCCGGGGAGACCGGTGAGATATCGCTTAAGACCCTAAGCCAGACAGATTTTCAGATCAGCGAGGCCAACTTCGCCCCAAAGGGGCGCGGTGCGTTGGCCATAGAAAAAGCGTTGCGGGGCAAGAATCCCGATTTTTGCGTGTTGATGTCGTCATTGGCCTCCATGACAGGCGGCGTGGGCTTTACCGCGTACTCGGCGGCGAACGCATATATGGACGCGGTGGCTGTGAAGGCCGGCCGCGAATCGGCCGCGCGGTGGATCACGATCAACTGGGACGGCTGGCGCCATTCCGCCGGAAAAGTGTTGGGTGGAATCGGAAACGCCGAGGCGGAGAGCCTTTTGATATCGCCGGACGAAGGAGTGTATCTGTTTTTTAAAATAGTGGCCGATCCCTGGTCTGCAAGGATGGTGGTGTCCGTTGTCAATCTGGCGGAAAGGGACGAAATAATTGGCGGGATGCGAAAGCGTGCCTTCACGCACACTGCCGTGGCGCAAAACGGGAATGGCCGCAAAACCGCAACGCATCCGCCACGCAACGAGGTGGAAAAAAGCCTGGCACTGATGTGGACGAACCTTCTGGGAGTGGAGACGGTGGGGATCCACGACGATTTTTTCGAGATGGGAGGCCATTCGCTGCTGGCCACTCAGATCATATCAAGGGTAAAAAAGGAATTTGGCGTGGAATGCCCGCAGTCGGCCATTTTCCAGTACCCAACAGTGGCCAGGCTGGCCGGGACGATAAGCGGAATGCAACTGGCGGAGAAGCTTGCCGGAGTTGAAACCGGCGATCCGCCTGCCGCCAGGGAAGAGATGGAACTGTGAGCGTAAAAGAGCTTTTGGAAAAACTCGGCGGGCTGGACGTGCGAGTGCGCGCGGACGGCGGCAGGCTTAAGATAAGCGCGCCGGAAGGGACGCTCACGGAAATGCTGCGCGGGGAGATCGCCGGACGCAAGGGGGAGATAATCGCCTTTCTGGCGGAAGCGGCGGGAACCCGCAAGAGCTCCAGTATCGTCCGCGTCCCACGCGAGGGCCGGATTCCGCTCTCCTCGGCGCAAAGACGGCTGTGGTTCATGGACAGGATGGAGGGGCCCGGCGCGGCGTACAACATGCCAGCGGCCTTTAAGCTGACCGGCCGGTTTGACGAAGCGGCGTTTTTCAAGGCGGTGGACGCGATAGTAATGCGCCATGAGACGTTAAGGACGGCGTTCCCATCGGAAGACGGCGAGCCGTACCAGAATATTCAGGGCGCGAGCAGGGCTCCTGTGGCATATGACGATCTTACGGCGCTGCCGCATGAAGAGCGGGAGGCGAAAGCATTGCGCTCGATAAAAGAACTGACCGCAAGGCCTTTTGACCTTTCCGAGGGGCCGCTTCTGCGGACACACCTGATTAGGACAGGCGAGGATGAAAGATACCTGGCCTTTTCGATAAGCCATATCGTTTCCGACGGATGGTCGGCCGGGGTCTTCACGCGGGAGATTGAATGGCTGTACGAAGAGCATCTTTGCGGACGCGGCGCCGGGCTGCCGGAGCTTGAGGTCCAATATGCCGATTATTCGGCGTGGGAACGCGTGGAACTCGCGGAAGGAAAACTCATGCGGCAGGTGGAGTATTGGCGCGAGACCCTTGCAGGAGCCCCGCCGTCGCTAAACCTTCCGGCGGACAAGGCGCGGCCGGCCATTCAAAGCTCGCGCGGCAGGACCATTGGCTTTGCGATAGGGGACGATGTACGCGCAAGCCTGGCGAGGATATCCGCCCGGAGCGGCTCCACGATGTTCATGACCCTGGCGGCGGCATACGCCGTCACGATGGGCCGTCTTTCAGGGCAGGAGAGCGTGGTGATCGGCGTTCCCGCGGCGAACCGGAACACGCCGGAGTTGGAGGGGATGATCGGCCTTTTCGCCAACACACTTCCGTTATGGATAAAACTGGACGGCAATCCGTCTTTCACAACTCTGTTGGAACGCGCCAGGCTTGCCGCCATCGGGATGTTTGAGAACAGCGAAGCTCCTTTTGAAAGCCTGGTTGCCGCGTTGAATCCGGAAAGGGATTTGAGCCGCAACCCGATAGCCCAGACCCTTTTCGCCCTGCACAAGTCGCCCCGGCACTCCATGTTTCCGGAGCTTAATTTCCCAGGCGTGAAATCGGACACTGTGGAGATCGAAAACGAGCATGTGCGGTACGACGTGGAAACGCACATGTGGGAGACCGGCGGCGGGATAGGCGGGCTTCTTATGTACAACACGGGCATTTTTAATGAATCCACCGCACGGAGGCTGGCGGCCCGATACGTAATGCTGGCCGAATCAATAGCCGCCGATCCGGAGAAGCGGATATACGACTACGGCCTGCTGACGGCTGAGGAGATAACGCTTGTCTCGGATTGGGGAGGGACTGTGTCCGCCAATCCCGCGGGGACTGTCCATGGACTGTTTGAAAAAATCGCGGAGCAAAAGCCGGACGCGGCGGCGGTGATATCAGGCGATGAGACAGTCAACTATGCTCAACTAAATAGCCGGGCCGATGCGCTGGCCGTAAGGTTGGCCGCCGCTGGCGCGGGGCGCGGGGCGGCCGTTGGGATATTCATGGAGCGCGGGGCCGGTATGGTGGCGGCGCTTTTGGGCGCGCTGAAATCCGGCGCGGCTTATGTGCCGGTGGACCCGTCGTACCCGAAAGAGCGGGTGGAGTTCATGCTCGCCGATTCGGGGATCCGCGCCGTGGTCACGAGCGCCGCGCTGGCCTCTTCACTTCCAGCCGGTGATTTTAGCGTTGTGACGATGGAAGGATTGTCCGGCGCCGTGGCGGCCGAAGAGGATCGCCCCGCTGAAAAAATATCGTCCGATGATCTGGCGTATATCATCTACACCTCCGGTTCCACAGGCAAGCCCAAGGGAGTGATGGTGACACACTCCAACGTGGTCAACTTCCTTTCGTCCATGGCCGAGGCGCCGGGGATATCGCCGGAGGAGACGGCTCTTGCGGTCACAACAATATCCTTTGATATCGCGGCGCTGGAGATATTCCTGCCGCTTACATCCGGAGCCCGGGTGGTGATCGCCTCCACCGGGCAGGCGCGGGACGCGGCCAGCCTCATGGCGCTGATGGAAAAACATTCCGTCACCTTCGCCCAGGCCACGCCGTCCACATGGCGGATGCTCATCGAGGCCGGATGGAACGGCGGGACAGGCCTTAAAGTCCTTTGCGGAGGCGAGGCCCTTTCAACGGAGCTTGCGGCGAAGCTTCGCGCGCGATCGGGCGCGTTATGGAACATGTACGGACCGACAGAGACCACAATCTGGTCATCCATATATCGCGTGACGGATGCGGACATGGAAGGGGGCGTTGCCACACAACCTGTCGGCAAACCAATCGCCAACACGGTCATGCGGATTCTCGACGCCGTCCTCAAGCCTGTTCCCATCGGCGCGGCAGGTGAACTTTACATCGGGGGGGCTGGAGTGGCGGCCGGGTACAAAAACAGGCCGGAGCTCACCGCCGAGCGGTTCATACCTGATCCATCCGGCGCCACTGGGGCAAAGTTGTACAGAACCGGCGACCTGGCCCGCTACCTCCCCTCCGGGGATATTGAGTATCTGGGCCGCAGTGATTTTCAGGTGAAATTCCGGGGACACAGGATCGAGCTTGGCGAGGTGGAATCGGCAGTGGCCTCCGCCCCGGGGGTGGCGCGGGCAGTGGTTGTTGTGCGCGAGGATGCGCCGGGGGACAAGAGATTGGTGGCGTATGTCACCCCAAGCAAAGCTGAACACGCCGAGGACGCTATAAAGGTGGCCGTGAAAGCGAAGCTGCCAGACTACATGGCGCCATCGGTTTATGTTTTCATGGACGATCTGCCGCTAACGCCAAACGGCAAGGTGGACCGCAAGGCGCTTCCCGCGCCGCGGAATAAACATCGCGCCCCTTCGGCGGATGCTCGCCCGGCCAACGATCTGGAGCGGGACATGGCCGCCATATGGGGCAGGCTGCTGCAAAAGGAAGACGTGAGCGTAACAGACAACCTTTTTGACATCGGAGCGCACTCGTTCTTGATCGTGAAGGCCCAGGCGGTGATAGAAAAAGAACTGGGGATCAGAATGGAGACGATAGAGATGTTCCGCAACCCCACCATCCGCTTGCTGGCAAGGCGGCTTGGCGAAGCTTCACCGGGAACGGCCACTTGCGCCACCTTGGATCATTCGTCCACGGCGGAAAAGAGCAGGGGTGCCATTGCAAGGCAACGGGCGTTGATGAAAAAAATAAGAGGAGCCAATGGCTGATAAGTACGAGCAGACGGGGCTTGAGCCTATCGCGGTGGTGGGGATGGCCATGCGCTATCCCGGCGCCGCCACAGCCGAAGGATTCTGGGCGAATCTGCGCAACGGGGTGGAGTCCGTCCGGCGTTTCACCGATGAGCAGCTTGCCGCCGCTGGAGTGGCCCCGAAGCTTGTGAAAGATCCTCGGTATGTGAAGGCGCGCGCGGTGCTGGACGGGATAGACATGTTCGACGCCTCTTTTTTCGGATTCACGGAGTTGGAGGCGCGCCAGACGGACCCGCAGCACAGGCTGTTTCTCGAATGCGCGTGGGAGGCGATGGAGGACGCGGGGTATGACTCCACCAAGTACTCCGGAAGGATCGGCGTTTTCGGCGGGTGCGGGTTCAACTCCTACCTTGCTCTAAACTTGTCCGAGGGACTCGATGCCGGCGATCCGGCCGGGGCCTATGGGCTTTACATTGGCAACGACAAGGATTTCCTGTCCACGCGCGTGGCGTACAAATTAAACCTCACGGGGCCGGCCGTCACCGTGAACAGCGCGTGCTCCACCTCCCTTGTGGCGGTCCATTTGGCCTGCCAGAGCCTTCTTTCATACCAGTGCGACATGGCGCTGGCCGGAGGCTCCTCTGTCAACGCCCGGCAGATGGAAGGGTACCTTTACGAGGAGGGGATGATTTTAAGCCCAGACGGCCATTGCAGGGCCTTTGACGCAAAAAGCTCCGGCATCGTGCCGGGAAGCGGGACGGGGATCGTCGCGCTCAAACGGCTGGAGGACGCGCTGCGCGACGGCGACACGGTGAACGCGGTGATATTGGGCTCCGCGGTGAACAACGACGGCGCCGTGAAGGCCGGGTACACCGCCCCCAGCGTGGACGGGCAGGCGAAAGTGATAAGCGAGGCCATCGCCATCGCCGGGGTCGAGCCTGAGACCATAAGTTATGTGGAGGCGCACGGCACCGGTACGCCGATGGGCGACCCGATAGAGATCGCGGCGCTCACGCAGGCTTTTGGGACCGGGAAAAAAGCATATTGCGCCATAGGTTCGGTGAAGACTAACATCGGCCACACCGACACGGCGGCGGGGGTGGCCGGACTGATCAAGACCGCGCTGGCGCTTAAAAACCGCGAAATCCCGCCAAGCCTGAACTACACGGCTCCAAACCCGGCGATTGATTTTGCGAACGGGCCGTTTTTCGTGAACGCCAGATTGCGCCCGTGGGAAGCATTGACCGGGCCGCGCAGGGCCGGTGTAAGCTCGTTGGGGATAGGGGGGACGAACGCCCATGTGATCATGGAGCAGGCTCCGGCGCAAAGGGATGCGGGAAAATCGCGCAAATACTATCTTGCCCCCATGTCCGCCAAAACCGGCAAAGCCCTTGAGACGATGCAAGGCGCCATTGCGGAACGGTTGTCCGCCAATCACGTGCCCATCCAGGACGCGGCGTACACCCTTGGCGTGGGCCGCAGGGATTTTGCGGACCGCTCGGCGGTGGTGTGCGCGGGAGCGGATGACGCGGCGCGAAAGTTGAAAAGCGGCGCGGTCATCACAGGCGAGGCGGGAAGCGGGGCTCGGCCTGTTGTCTTCATGTTCCCGGGGCAGGGGGCGCAAAGCGCGAACATGGCGCGGGGACTGTATGAAACGGAGCCTGTGTTCAGGTACGCCATGGACGAATGTTTTGCGATCCTGAGCGGCGTGATGGACACCGATCTTAAATCCATACTCTACCCGTCTCCGGGCATGGAAGCCGAGGCGGCGTGCCAGCTGACTCGCACAAAATACGCCCAACCGGCCCTTTTCGCGGTATGCCGTTCGCTTGCCGTGGTGTGGAGGAAATGGGGCGTGACGCCATGCTGCTCCATCGGGCATAGCGTGGGGGAATATGTGAGCGCGCATCTTGCCGGGGTGTTTTCGCTGGAGGACGCGCTAAAACTTGTTGCGGCGCGGGGAAGGGTCATCGAAAAACAGCCCGGGGGCGCCATGACGGCGGTGTTCATGGACGAGCGGGACATCGCGGGGATCGTCAATGGCGAAATCTCTATCGCCGCAGTGAACGCGCAGGACGTTTGCGTGCTCTCCGGCCCGGTGGCGGCCGTGGAGCGGATTGAGGCGCAGTTCGGATCGCGCTCGATCTCGTTCAAAAGGCTCCACACCTCGCACGCGTTCCACTCGGCGATGATGGAGCCTGCGGTGGCGGAGTTTGAAAAAATCGTCCGCGATATGAAGCTTGACGCTCCGCGCTTTGCGTTCATCTCCAACGTCACGGGAACCTGGATCACCAAAGAGGACGCGGTTGATCCTGCGTACTGGTCGAAACATATCCGGGCAACGGTGCGCTTCTCCGGGGGAGTGCGGGAAATAATGAAAAAGTACGAAGACGCGGCGTTCCTTGAGGCCGGGCCGGGCCGGACGCTCTCGGGCCTCGTTTCGCGGCACGGCGCGAAGTTGTCCGTGGCGTGCCTGCCTCATCCCGGCGAGGAGGTGGACGATGTGGAGAAGGCGCTGGACGCGTTGGGGCGCCTTTGGGTGAATGGCGCCCGGGTGGACTGGCAAGGATTTAATGAAGGCCGGGAGGGGTGCCGCGTGAGCTTGCCGAAATATCCATTCGAGAAAAGACCCTATTGGGCCGGAGGCAAGGCATCCGGCCATGCGAAAGCGGCGCTGGTGAAGGAAACCGACATGTCGCGCTGGTTTTACGTCCCCTCTTGGAAGCGGACTCCTTCTTCGCCAAAGCAGGAAGGAACGGGCGACATCCTTGTATTCACGGACAGGGAAGGGAGCGGCGCTTTCCTTGCCGCCCGGCTGGCGGAGCGCGGGATGAGGGTGACCACCGTATATGGCGGCGAAGCTTACGAGGCGGGCGATGGACATTTCACGGTGCGGCCCGATTCGCCGGAGGATTGCCGGAAACTGTTCGGGGCGCTCGGAACGGTCCCCGGCAGGATCGCCCATCTTTGGGGGATGTCGGCGCAGTCCGGTGAGGAAAGCGTGGACGATGCGCTCGGGCGGGGATTTTACAGTCTGGTCAATATCGTCAAACAGGTGGAAAGCCTTGGCAGGAAGATTGAGATATCTGTTTTCACGCGGGACTTGTGGCGCGTCACCGGAGACGAAAACCTGCGCGTGAATTATTCCACCGTGATGGGGCCGGTGCGGTCGGCCTGGCTGGAGAACGAAAACATAAGCATGCGCAACATTGACTTCGATTCGCGCACCATCCACTCGAAAGGATTCACCACCACGGCGCTGGGGGAGATACTTTCCGGATCGGAAGACCGGGTGGCGGCGTACAGAGGCCGCAGCAGGTGGGTGGAGACATTCGCAAGGCTCCCTCTCGGCCCTGTGGATGCGCGGCCCGGATGGATCCGTGAAAACGGGGCGTACCTTGTCACCGGCGGACTTGGCGCCATCGGGCTTGCGGTGGCCGGGCGCATGGCAGGCGTGCGCGGGGTGAAGCTGATATTGGGGGGGCGCGGGACACTCCCGCCAAAAAGCGAATGGGACGGCATACTGGCGGGCCGGGGAGGGGACCAGGCGGCGCGGCTTGGCGCGTTCATCGCCGGAACCGAGCGCCGGATCAAGGACGCCGCCGGCATACGCACCATAGACATGATCGAAGGATTTGAAGAGCGGATGAACGCGCTTTGTTCGTCCATCGTGGTGGACTATCTTGCGTCGTGCGGGGTGGCGGTCCGCAAGGGCTCTTCCACCTCGGCCGAATCCGTCAAGGCCACTCTTGGGATCATACCTAAATTCGAAAAATTCTATCTTGCCTTCCTTAGGATGCTCGGGGAAGACTCCATCATCCGCGTGGAGCGGGGGGCATTGACGTTCCTGAAAGACGCCGATGAAATTCCACGGTCAAAAGAAATGTCCGCAAAATTGCGCGCGGCCTATCCCGGATTTGAGGGGATGTTGTCGATACTGGAGCATTGCGGCGCAAGCTATAAGGACGCGCTGTCGGGCAAGATCGAGGCGATAAGCGTGCTTTATCCAAAGGGCGGGGCTGGCCTGATGGAAAGCGCGGTGGCCAACACGGAGAAACATACCCAACATGACACATACATAAGCCTGCTGGCCGAAACCGTGGCGCATCTGGCCGCCAAACAGGGCGGAGCGCGCATCCTGGAGTTCGGCGGTGGAAACGGGGCCGTCACGCGCAAGCTCGTCCCGCTTCTTCGCGGGATGGACGTGGAGTATCACTTCACGGACATCGGACGGGCGTTCACAGTGGCCGCCAGAAACAACGCAAAAAAGCATGGCCACGATTTCATGAAATTCGGCGAGCTGGACATAAGCCGCGACCCGGCCTCGCAAGGCTATGAGCCGGGTAGTTTTGACGTTGTGTTCGGGCTGGACGTGGTCCACGCCACCCCAAAAATAGAAGAGACGTTGCGGCAGGTGAAAAAACTGTTGAGGCCCGGCGGCGCGCTTTTATTGGTGGAGTCCACATCTTTCTGTCGCTGGTTTGACATGGCGTGGGGGCTGGCGGAAGGGTGGTGGTATTTTAATGACACTCAGTACCGCGCAGGTTCGCCGCTTGTGCGCGCGGACAAGTGGGAGCTGGCGCTGGCGCGTTGCGGATTCACCGGCGCGCAAGCCTGGCCCAAAGAGGAAACGGAAAGAAACACCAGCGGATGCGCCATGATAACGGCCTTTAACGGAGTTGCGGACGCGCGGGAAGAAGGCCATGGTCTCATTGGCAAGATACAGGCCGTCAGGCGGCTGGAAAGTATGGGCGCCACAGTGGAGACGCTGGGCGCCGATGTGGCCGATTGCGCCCGGTTTGCGGAGGCATTGGCGGCGGCGGAGGAGGTGACCGGCCCCGTATCCGGAGTGATACACGCCGCCGGGCTGGAGGCGAGCGGGACAATCTGCGGCGCCGCGGCGCACAACGCGGCGCGCGAGTTCGCCCCTAAAATCCACGGCATGATCACTCTGGACAAATATTTCGCCCACCGGCGGCTTGATTTCATGGTCCTGTTCTCGTCCCTAAGCTCCGTGACAGGAGGGGCGGGCCAGGCCGGATACGCGGCTTCGAACGCGTATATGGACGCATACGCCCAAAAGCGCCACGCATCGGATGGAGTGACCGTCAGCGTCAACTGGGACATGTGGCGCGGCATGGGCCTGGCCCGGCGGCTGCTTGACCGGATGGAGAAAGTGGCCGGCGGCAAGCTGGACGCCGGGATGAGCGGCGCTCAGGGGGTGGACGCGTTTGAAAGGATCATGAACGGGACTTGCGAGCCGCAGGTGATCGTCTCGACGGCGGACATCCGCCAGGTGATCGCAAAGTCAAAAGAGATGTACTCCAGCCTACTTGACGGAGCGGGTGGCGGGGCTGGACGCAGGCCGGTGAATGACAACCTGGACGCCCTTAGCCAGACGCAACGCGCCGTCGCACGGATATGGATGGACACTCTGGGCGCCGATGTGGCCGGCGTGTCCGACAATTTTATCGAATTGGGCGGGGACTCTTTGACGGCCATAAGGATCGTCTCCCGGATACGGGACGAGTTCGGGGTGGAGGCTCCGGTGCGCATCGTGTTCGAGCGCCCCACCATCGGCCAGTTCGCCGGATGGATTGAAACGGCGATGGGCCCAAGCGGTGGAAACGTTGTTGTGGACGAACTGGAGGAAGGCGAGCTGTGAAATCAGCCGAAGATATAATCCGGGAACTGGATGGGCTGGGGGTAAAGCTCCGGGTGGAAGGCGAAGCCCTGCGCTATAAAGGCCCCAAAGGCGCAATCACCGGGCGGATGCGGGAGATCATCGGCGGGATGAAGGCCGAAATCATGGCGGCCGCCGCCCGCATGGCGGATGACATACTGCCGCCTGTCATAAACCGTGAAAGGGGGGAAGGAGAGGCGCTGCCGCTGTCATTCGCGCAATTGAGACTATGGTTCCTGTACCGGATGGAGGGGCCCAGCCCAACTTACAACGTCCCATCAGCGCACAGGATTAAAGGGAAGCTGGACATTGGCGCGTTGACAAAAAGCGTCAACCATATCATTGCTCGCCATGAGCCGTTGCGTATGCGCTTTTTCGAGAAAGATGGCGAGGCGTACCAGGCCGCGCGCCCGGTGATGGAGATAGATATACCAGTGGTCCGCCTTGCGGCCGATTCCCATGACGCGCGGATGGAACAGGCGCGGCGCATGGCAAGCCAAGAGGCGCTAAGGCCGTTTGATCTGGCCGCGGATCCGCTGATCCGGGTGTCCATGGTGGAAATAAGCGAGGACGACCGGCTGTTGCTTATAACGCTCCACCACATAATCGCCGACGGGTGGTCGGCGACAATTCTCACAATGGAACTGGAGAGACTGTACGATTCGTATTTAAACGGCGCCTCTGTCAATCTACCATCGCTCGGGGTGAAATATTCCGATTACTGCCAATGGCAGAAGGATGTGCTAGTGGGTGAAAGGCTGGACAGGCAGGTCGCCGTTTGGACAGAAAAGCTGAAGGGGGCCCCTGCGCTTCATTCCCTGCCGCTGGACAGGCCACGCCCGGCCTTGCAAAGTTTTAAGGGTGAATCGGTATATTTCACCATCGGCGCGGACTTGACCGGACGGCTCAAGGCGTTCTGCCGCCAGGAAGGGGTGAGCCTTTTCATGGCCACACTTGCGGCGTTCGCGGCGATAGTGGCGAAGTACGGCGGGAAGGAGAGCATGGTCATCGGCGTTCCGGCGGCCAACCGGCTTCGCAAAGAGCTTGAGCCGCTCATCGGGCTTTTCGTCAACACGATTCCCCTGAGGGTGGAGGCCGGACTGGCGCTTTCGTTCAGGGAGCTTGCGGCGCGCACAAGGGAAGTTACGCTGGACTCTTTTTCCGGCCAGCAGGCCCCGTTTGAAAAACTGGTGGACGTCCTCCAGCCGGACCGGAACATGGCGTACAATCCCCTTACGCAGCTTTCGTTCATCCTGCAGGACAAAAACATGGGGACGCTAAAGCTCGGCGGGATCGCCATCGAGCCTTTCCCCACGGAGTGCAACACCGCCAAGTGCGACCTGACCCTTACCGTGCAGGAGGGCGCCGCCGGGCTGGACTGTTTTATCGCCTACGCCTCGGACATTTTCTGCCGCCCCTTCATCACCGGCATGGCCCGCCATTATCAAAACCTGATAGACCGCGCCCTCGGCGAACCGGACCGCCCCGTGGGCCAACTCGACCTTATGGACGGCGAGGAGCGGCGCCTTGCGCTAACGCAATGGAGCGGGGCCGCCAAATGTTCGAGGCACGACGGGCCTCTCGCCCATGAAATGATCGGCCAGGCCGCCAAACGCCATCCTGACGCAATGGCGGTGTCCGATGGAGCGTCGAGCCTCACGTACGCCCAGCTTGACGCGCGGGCGCTTGCCATCGCAAAAAGCCTTGCCGCCCGAGGCGCAGGCCCGGACAAAATAATCGGGATATGCCTGGAGCGTTCAGTTGACCTTATCGCCGCCATACTGGGAGTTTGGAAGGCAGGCGGGGCGTATATGCCGATAGACCCGGATTTCCCTCCGGCCAGGATGAAGTACATGGTGGAGAACTCTGGCGCGGTGGCTGTGATCACATCGTCCACTCTGGAACATGCCGCCGTCGAGGCTGGCGCTCCTCTGGTTTTTATTGATCGCGCATTCAAAACTTCTTCCGAGCCCGTATTTATCCATTCTGCGCGGCCCGAAAACCTGGCGTATGTCATATATACCTCCGGCTCCACGGGCCAGCCCAAAGGGGTGATGATAGAGCATCGCTCCTTAAGAAACCTCGTTCATGCGGTAAATAAGAGCATATATGAACCGTATGAGGGGCGGTTGAACGTGGCGCTTCTCGCTTCGGAAGCTTTTGACGCCTCGGTAAAGCAGATAGCGACGGCCCTTTGCCTTGGCCACACCCTGTTCGTGGTGGACGGGGCCACAAAAAGGGACGACAAGGCGCTCAAGGAGTTCTTCCGCAAACACAGGATAGACATGACCGACTGCACACCGAGCCTTCTTTCCGTGATGATCAACGCCGGGATACCGGGTGACGTGGAGTTGCGCCTGAAACATATAGATGTGGGGGGTGAAGCGCTGACAAAAACCCTTGCCGCAAACTTCCATCGGCGAGCGCTCGGCACGGGAGTCACCCTTACCAACGCCTATGGGCCGGCGGAATGCTGCGTGGACGCGGCGAATTTCAATATTGATTCCTTCGCGCCGGGAGAACGGGGGATTGTGCCCGTGGGGGCTCCTCTTCAGAACGTCCGGATTTACATCCTCGACGGGGAACTTGCGCCTGTCCCGCCCGGTGTGCCCGGGGAGATATGCATCGCCGGCGAGGGGGTGGGCCGCGGTTACATAAACAATCCAGCGCTCACGGCGGAACGCTTCATAGGCCACGGACCGCTGGGCGAGGCGCGGCTTTACCGCACCGGCGATATCGGCAGATGGTCCCATGACGGAATGGTGGAGTTCATCGGGCGCGCCGACGGCCAGGTGAAGGTGCGCGGTTACAGGATCGAGCTGGGGGAGGTGGAGGCGGCGCTAAAGAGCATACCCGGCGTGAAGTCCGCGGCGGTGGCGGCGGTGGAATTGGAGGACGAAACCCGGCGGCTGGAAGCGCTCTTGCAAGTGTCAAGTCCGGTGACCCCCGGCGGGCTGCGCGCAACGCTGCTGGAAACGCTGCCGGAGTACATGGTCCCGTCCCGGTTTTACGTGGTGGACTCCATTTCGCTGAACACAAGCGGAAAACTGGACAGGGGCGCGCTGGCGGCAATGAAAAAAACGGCGCTGGACAGCGGCGAGGAATTCATGGCCCCACGCGGGCAGCGGGAGGAAATTCTCGCGGAAGTGTGGCGGTCGGTCCTGGGGCTTGACAGGGTAAGCATCCGCGACAATTTTTTCACCATCGGCGGCGATTCCATAAAAGCGTTGCAGATAGCCGCCCGGCTGCGCGAAAGGAATTTCGAGATCGCCATACGCGATCTGTTTTCCCGCCCCACCATCGAAGGACTGGAGCCGCTGCTAAAGGCCGTGAAACCCGAGGTGGACGGGGAAAATTCCGCCGATGGCCCTGTTCACCTTACCCCGATACAACTATGGTTTTTCGGCCAGTTCGGCGGGAACAAGGCGCATTTCAACCAGACCCTTCTGCTTGCGGCCAAGGAACGGCTGGACGAGGCCGCCCTGCGCAAAGCGCTGGAGGCCGCGACGGGAAGGCATGACGCGCTGCGCTCCCGGTTCTTCGGGCATGACGGGAAATGGACACAAGAGATTGGCGGGACTGACCGGCCTTTCAGATTGGACGTGGTGGACCTGACGGCCGAGGAGCATCCGGCCGGGGCGCTGAAAAAGCACGCTTCACTTTTGCAGGCCGGGATTGACATGGAACGCGGCCCGCTGTTCAACGCGGCGATCTACAGATTGAAAGATGGCGACAGGCTGTTTATGACCTGCCATCACCTGGTGGTGGACGCCGTCTCATGGCGTTTTATTTTGGAGGACCTTGCCGCAGCTTACCAGCAGGCGTCCAAAGGCATGGCCCCAAAACTGCCGCCCAAACCTTTCCCGCTGAAAAAATGGGCCGCGCAGCTTTCCGCCTCGGCCAGCTCGATTGCGGCAGGCCAGATGGAGCACTGGAGCGAAGTGGAGGCGGAGGCGGTAAAAGCGCCGCGGCTGGCGCCGTTCAAACGCGGGCTTTATTCGGAACGGACGGAGGCCACCCGCTTGCTTGGCGCGGACGCCACATCAAAAATGCTGGACGGGGCCAACAAGGCATTTAACACGCGGCCGCAGGAACTTATGCTTACGGCGCTTCTGCGGACTTTTCAAAAGCTCGGCGGCGGCGATTCGATGGCTGTGACCCTCGAAGGCCACGGCCGTGAAGGTATCTTGCCCGGCGCCGATGTGAGCGGAACAGCCGGGTGGTTCACATCCAAGTATCCGGTGGTGTTCACCTCACCGGATGGTGAAGATATCGCCTCGCAGATTAAAGCGGTGAAGGAAGCGGTGCGGCGGACGCCCCATGGCGGAGCCGGGTACGGTGTCGCCCGGTATATGGCGGGGCAAAGCCCGGACGGCGGAATGTGGAGCGACCCTGAAATCCTTTTCAACTACCTTGGCGGCTTTGAAGAGCTGGACAACGATCTTTTCGGCAGAGCGTTCGAGGATGTTGGGCCGCACGCCTCGCCGGATGCGCGGGTGGGATGCGGCATCGAGCTGGTCTCGTACGTCTCGCGGGGAAACCTGGAAATATCGGTGTATTGCGACGGCCCGTCTTACACGGAAGGTTTTGCGGGGCATTTCGCGGAACGGTATATCAGGGAGCTGGAATCGGTGGCGGAGTTTGCGCTGTCGATGGAGAATCCGCAGCTCACTCCGTCGGACATAGACTACGACGGGTTCGGCATCGCCCAACTCGACGAATTCATCAATAAGCTGTAGGCGGCGGGAACAATGGCCATAGAGAAGAGCAACATAAAGAACATTTATCCATTGACCCCCACGCAGGAGGGGATGCTTTTCCATGCGCTCATGGAAACGTCGCCGGAGGCGTATTTCAACCAGATCATATATACGCTGCGCGGTGATCTGGACGCCGACGCGTTCGAGAAAAGCTGGAACGAGATAATAAAGCGCCACGACACCCTGCGGACCCTGTTCACATACAGGAACACCGACAGGCCCCTGCAGGTGGTGCTGCGGGAACGGCCCTTGCGCGCCTCCATCCACGATCTTATCGGCCTGCCACAGGCGCAAAAGGAGCTTGCGGCGGAGGAGATACGCCGCGCGGACCTTGCAAAGCCTTTCGACCTGGAACAGGACATCCTGATGCGGCTATATGTGATCCGTCTGGAGGACAATCTGTGGAAGGTGATATGGAGCCATCATCACATTCTCATGGACGGATGGTCGGTGGGCAATGTGATGAAAGAGCTTATGGCGGTGTACCTTGCCATGAAAAAAGGGACAAGGCCGGCCCTCGCCCCGCCGCCTCCATACGCTGAATACATAAAGTGGCTCGAAAAGCTGGACAAGTCCGCCTCGGGGGACTACTGGAAGCGTTACCTTGCCGGTTATGAAAAGCCGGTGACTTTCCCACGCTTGAAACGTCCATCTGGCAAACGGGAGATAAAGGACTTCAGATTCTCGTTTGATGAAACGTTGACCTCCCAGGTGGAGCGCTTCACCCGGGAGCGCGGCGTCACGCTGGGGGCTGTCACGCAGGGGGCGTGGGGCGCCCTTATGGCAAGGTATAACGGGGTGGACGACGTGGTGTCCGCTTCCGTCGTCTCCGGAAGGCCGCCGGAACTTGAGGGGGTGGAGTCCTATGTGGGGCTTTTCATAAACGCAATACCTGTCCGCTCCCGGATCGGGGCCTCCACATCCTTCGCCGGGTTGACGGAGAGCCTTATGCGGGACGCGGCCGATGGCGCGGCCCACCACTATTATCCGCTGGGTAAAATACAGACGGCCCATCCTCTCGGGCGCAATCTTCTGGACCATGTGACGGCCCTGGAAAACTATCCTGTCCAGGAGCGGCTAAACGATCCGGCGCTGTATGAAGACCTCGGGTTTGCCCCAGTTAGCTTTGAATGGACCGAGCGCACCAACTACGACTACGATTTTATGGCCATCCCCGGCAAGCGGCTGGACTTCCATGTGACGTACGACTCGAACATGTTCGATGCAGGGCAGATGGAGGCGATGGCGGGGCATCTTGAGAACATCGTCCGTTCGGCCGCCGCCGACCCCCTCGCGCCGCTGAATAAAATGGACATCCTTGCCCCGGCAGAGAGAGAACGGATACTGTTCGAGTTTGGCGGGCCCGCCTCCATAAATCCACCGGATGGGACCGTCTTGAACCTTATCGAAGAGAACGCCCGTAAAACTCCCGATGCGGCAGCGCTGGTGTGCGCCGGACGGCGGCTTACCTATTCGCAATTGAACCAACGCGCCAACCGGATCGCCGGAAGGCTTATAAAAGCTTACGGTGTGCGCCCCGGGGACATTGTGGGTGTGATGATGGAAAAGAGCGAGCGGGCGGTGGTTGCCATCCTCGCCATCTTAAAGGCGGGCGCGGCGTACCTGCCTTTGGACCCGGAGCATCCGGAGAAAAGGACAGCCGGCATACTGGCGCAGGCAGGCGCGAAAATGCTTATCACCGAACAGCGCGTGGCCGAAGGGATGGAGTTTGACGGCATCCTGGACTTCATCATGCCGCAAACCGGGATCGTGACCACCCCCCCCCGCTCCAGCATACAGGAGCTGGACTCGCTCCCCTACGCGGACAGGTCGGTGATCAATTACGAGAAATACCACAACTTCATCGGCCAGTCCGTGGCAAAGCGCGCTATGGCCATCCAGTCCACCCGGGGATGCCCATACCTTTGCGCCTACTGCCACAAAGTGTGGCCGAAAAAGCACAAGCGCCGCTCCGCCGAAAACCTTTTCGGCGAGGTGAAAAAACTGCATGACTGCGGTGTGCGCAGGTTCGTGTTCATAGACGATATTTTCAACATGGACCGCGCCAACAGCGCAAGGTTCTTCGAGATGGTGATCCGCGCCCGGCTGGACATACAGATATTCTTCAGCAACGGGCTGCGGGGGGACACGCTGACCCCGGACTACATAGACCTTATGGTGGAGGCTGGGACGAAGAGCATGGCCCTGGCGCTGGAGACCGCGTCGCCACGCCTGCAGAAACTGATGAAGAAAAACCTGCGCCTCGAGCGGTTCAAGGAAAACCTGGACTATATCGCCGCCCGCCACCCGCAGGTGATCCTGGAGCTTTTCACCATGCACGGCTTCCCCACGGAGACGGAGGAAGAGGCCATGATGACGCTGGATTTCATCCGCGGGATAAAGTGGATACATTTTCCCTATGTGTTCATCCTCCGCATTTTCCCGGACACGGACATGGCAAGGCTGGCGATGGACAACGGCGTGAGCGCGGAAGCGATAAAAGCTTCCGCCACGCTGGGCTACCACGAGCTGCCGTCAATACTGCCATTCCCGGCCAGCTTTTCAAAACGATATCAGATGACGTTCCTGAACGAGTACTTCCTCTCGCGCGAGCGGCTGATTTCCGTGCTGCCGCGCCAGATGGCGCTTTTGAGCGAGGACGAGCTTGTCCAGAAATACAACAGCTATCTGCCAAAAGACATCCGGTCGTTCGGCGATTTTCTGGAGCTTGCGGGGCTTTCAATGGAAGACCTGCGGGGGGCGGCCTTCGCGGAGGACGGCGCAAAGCAGTCCGCCGGGCTCAACAGCAGGCTCGCCGCCGCGTTCCCCTCGCCTAACCCTGAGAAAGGGGCGCTCCGCGTCCTGCTGCTCGACCTTTCGCAGAATTTTACGAAGGACAAAACCCTCCTGTACGATGTGATGGAGCCGCCGCTTGGGCTTGCGCTGCTGGCCACAAGGCTGAAAAACGAGTTCGGCCCCAAAGTGGAGGTGAAGATAGCCAAGGCCCGCGCCGATTTCGACAGTTTTGAAGAATTGCGCGCGCTGATGGACGACTTCCGGCCGGACCTGACCGGGGTGCGCTCATTGACCTATTACAGGAGCTTTTTCCACAAGACGGTGTTCCTTGTCCGTCAATGGGGATATGAAGGCGCCATCATCGCCGGCGGCCCCCATGCGACCAGCGCAACGGCGGACACATTGCGAAATCCCGGCGTGGCCTTCGCCGCCCTGGGGGAAGGGGAGGAGACGCTGGCGGAGCTTGTGCGTGAAACGATCAATAACAAAGGGCGGCTTCCCGGCAGGGACGTATTGGGCCGCGTGGCAGGCGCCGCCATGGCGCGTGATGCGCGGAACGGCGCTGAATATCCTCGAGCCGCGCTTTTTGAAAAGCTGGAAAGGGACTCAGCCGCGCTCTCCGCCGAAGACATAAACGAGGCGAAAAGCGACGGCCTTGCGTATGTGATCTTTACCTCCGGCTCCACTGGGGAGCCCAAGGGGGTGATGGTGGAGCACAGGCAACTATGCAACCTGGTCACATGGATCGGCAGTGACATGTATTCAACGCTTCCCAAGCCTGTCAACGAAGCCATGCTTCCGTCGCTTGTGTTCGACGTGTCGGCCCAGCAGATTTTCGGAGCGCTCTCCACCGGGAACACTCTGCATGTAATAGAGGACGACGTGCGGCTCGACCCTCAAATGTTGCTCGATTATCTTCGCGAGAACGAAATCCATGTCGTCAACTTCACTCCGACGCTGTTGCGGCGCGCTCTATCGTCCGCCGGATCGCGGAATCCGGGCTGGGCGCTAAGGCACGTGATCGTGGGGGCGGAGCCTTTGTGGATGGAGGACGTGGAATCGTTTTACTCCACGCCGGCCAACCGGGGGATCGTCATGCGCAACATGTACGGCCCAACCGAATGCTGCGTGGACGCCACCAGTTTCGTATTCGGCTTTTCAGCGCCGTTAGAGTGGAATAGCGTGCCCATAGGCAGGCCCATAGGTAACGCCCGGGCGCTGATTCTCGACGGCGCCGGGCTGCCGGTCCCCGCCGGGGTGGAAGGGGAGCTTTATGTGTCCGGCGCGGGGGTGGCCAGGGGATATGTTAAAGATGACGGCGGCGGAAGGTTCATGGCCGATCCGTTCGCGCCGGGCTTGCGCATGTACCGTACCGGCGACATGGCGCGATGGCTGCCGGGCGGGAACATAGAATTTCTGGGCCGGATGGACAACCAGGTGAAGGTTCGCGGCCACAGGATAGAACTGGGCGAGATAGAGAACAGGCTGCGATCCCATCCAAGGGTGTCCGGGGCGGCGGCGATCTTGCGCAAGACGGACGAGGGCGAAAGCGAGCTTGTGGCGTATGTGGCCTCCGGCGACGGGCTGGACGCCGAAGGGCTCCGGGAATATATGGGCGGCCACCTGCCCGATTACATGATCCCATCCCATATAGCGCTGGTGGACAAAATCCCGGTGACACCGGGGGGGAAAGTGGACCTGCGCGCGTTGGATTCCACAGCGGCGCAAGCGGCCCCCACGAATGGCGAGGATAGCGCCGCCCCCCGGTCGGAGATGGAAAAGACGGTGGCGGCCATATTCGCCAATACCCTCGGCCAGCCTTCCATGGGGATACATGACAATTATTTTTCGATGGGGGGCGATTCGATTAAGGCCATTCAGATACTGTCGCGGCTGCGGCAGAAAAACCTGAACCTCAAGCTTGCCGACCTTTTTTCGAATCCCACCATAGCCGGAGTGGCGCCTTATGTGGTGAGGCTGGACCGCACCGCGCAACAAGGGCTCATCACCGGGCCGGTCCCGCTCACCCCGATCCAGCGCGCCTTCTTTGAAAGGGACGCCGCGGCGCCTGACCATTTCAACCATTCCATAGCGCTGCGGGCAAAAAAGCCGCTGGATCCGGCGATCCTGGAAAAAGCCCTTTCGGCCGTGTGGGAGTGGCATGACGCGCTGCGCATGAGGTACAGGCGCGATGGGGAAGAGGTCGTCCAGGAATGCGCTGGGCTTGAGAACAGGCTGGATTTCTCATTCAAAGACCTGTCCACGTCCCCGGACGGCGACACGGAGGCCATGCGCGCGATGGGCGAGGCGCAACAGCGGTTCGACCTGGCCACGGGGCCGCTGGCCAGGTTCATCCTGTTCCGGCTTGCCGGCGGCGAGACGCTTTTCATCACCGTCCACCACCTTATCATTGACATGGTCTCGTGGAGATTGTTGCTTGAGGACATTTCCACGGCCTACGAGCAAGCGGCGCGGGGCGGCCAGGCGCGCCTGCCGGCCAAGACCGATTCGTTCCGACAATGGGGCGAGGCCCTTTTGGAATTCGCAAAAAGCCCAAAACTTCTTGCCGAACTTGAAACATGGGCACAGATCGAAAACAGCGAATACGCCGAGCCCGTTCCGGACTTCCCGGGAGGCGGCAACACCTTCGCCAGCGAACATATTGAAAGTTTCACCCTGCAGGCGCAGATGGGGGAGAAACTGACCGGGGAGGCCAACAGGGCATATAACACCACGCCCGACGAGCTTGTGCTGGCAGCCCTTGGCCAGGCTTTGGAAAAATGGGGGATGAAAGGCGCCACGTTGATCGATCTGGAGGGGCACGGCAGGGAGGAGATCTCGCCGGGGCTGGACATAAGCCGTACCGTCGGCTGGTTCACCTCCACGCACCCTTTCACGCTGGGCCTTGACGGCGCTCCGATGGACGCGCGCATAAAGAGAGTGAAGGAAGCCAGGCGGAAGGTTCCACACAAGGGAATAGGCCACGGGATATTGGGCAGGATCACACCCCGCGAATTGCTGAGGGGAGCCAGATTCACCCAAAAGCCGGGAATAAGTTTCAATTACCTGGGCTTTATTGGCGGATCGGCCATGGGGCCGCTGTTCGAGCCGTCGCCGCTTGCGTCCGGCCGGGATGTAAGCCCGCTCAATCAAAGGGTGGCGGGTCTGGACATAAGCTGCGCGGCGTGGACGGGGGGCTTCACTTTGTCCATCCGCTACAGCGGCGAGCAATACCGAAGTGATAATATCAAGCGCCTGCTCGGCCAGATAGAAGAAGGAATCGCCGCGGCCCTTTCCCTCTGCCTTAAAATGGAGGCCACGGAGCCCACCCCGTCGGACATGACGTACAAGGGGCTTAGCCTTCAGGAGTTCGAGGAGATATTCGCCGATGATTAGCAAGGAAAACCTCAAGGACATGTATCCGCTCTCCCCCATGCAGGAGGGGATGCTTTATCACGCCGTGGCGGACAGGGATTCGCGCGCGTATTTCGAGCAGATATCGTTCCGGATAAGCGGAGAGCTGGACATCGGAAAATTCATGGAGGCGTGGACGGAGATATTCCGCCGCCACGATATCCTGCGCACGGCGTTCCTGCTGGAAAAGGCCAGCAGGCCGCTCCAGATAGTGCTCAAGGAGCGCAAACCCGGCTTTAGCGTGGATGACATAAGCGCCGAGCCCGAGGAGGAAAAGGAAAGGACCGTCATCCGGTTCCGGGAAGAAGATAAACAGCGCGGATTTGATCTGGCGCGCGATCCGCTGATGAGGTTTCGCGTAATAGTCCTGGGCGGGGGCCGGTTCGAGGTCATATGGAGCTTAAGCCACATCGTCATGGACGGATGGGGCATATCGCTGGCGCATACGGAATTTTTTGAGATATACACCGCTTTGAAGGAGGGACGCGCCCATACACTTCCTCCGGCGCCTCCTTATTCGCGCTTTATCCAGTGGCTGGAGGAGCGGGACAAAAGAGCATCGTTGGACTATTGGGAGAAATACCTGGCGGACTATCAGACGGCCGTATCAATCCCGAAACTTCCGGGCGCGCCCAACGGGAAAGAGTTTGCGGTGGCGATACACTCTTCCACCCTCGGAGCGGAGCGGGTGCGCAAGGTCGAGCAGCTTGCCGCGGCGCATGCCGTCACGCCGAACATGGTTTTCCAGGCGGCGTTATCGGTGGCGCTTTGCATGTACAACGGGGTGGACGACGCCGTTTTCGGATCAGTGGTGTCCGGCAGGCCGCCGGAGCTTCCCGGCGCGGAAAAGACCCTCGGACTTTTCATAAACACCATCCCGGTGCGGGGGAGTGTGGACTGGGACAGCGGGTTGGACGTGCTTTTAAAGCGCCTGATGAAAAGCGGCGTGGAGAGCGCCCCGCATCATCACAGTTTCCTGGGGGAGGTGATCGGCCGCTCCACCCCCGGGCGGGACCTGATCAGTGCCCTGCTTATTTTTGAGAACTATCCGTTGGACGCCTTGACCATGCTCCCGTCCACCGGATTTGATATCATCCGGACCAAACGCTTTGAAATGACCACGTCGGATTTTAACGTTGTGGTAATTCCGGGCGGTGACATGCGGGTGGATTATCACTACAACCAGAACGTCCACAGCGCGGCCCAGGTGGAGCGGACGGCGTCGCATCTGGTGAAAATCCTCGATTTTGCGATAGAAGGGGCTTCTCGGCCTCTTTCCATGCTCAAGGTCATGGACGATGAGGAGATGAACGCCGTGACTATCGGATTCCAGGGGAAGTCCGCCGCGATCCCGGAAGGCAAGACAGTGGACGCCATGTTCACGGACTCGGCTTTAAAGCACGGGGACAGGATCGCGGCGATGGATGGCGCTGGCGAGGTGACATATCAAAGGCTCGACCGCATGGCCAACGGCGTGGCGCGGGCGCTCATTGAAAAAGCTTCGGTGGGCAAGGGGGACGTGGTGGCGGCGGTGGTGCACAGGTCGCGCTGGCTTGCCGCTTCGTTCATGGGCATATTGAAGGCCGGCGGGTTGTACCTTCCTTGCGATCCTGATCTGCCCGCCGAAAGGATACGATTCATGATGCGCGATTCAGCCTGCAAGGCTGTGATCGTGGATGACGCAGGCGTCGCCGCGCAACTGGCCGATGGCGGCGTTCCGGTCATAATGACGGACGACATAAAAGAAAGCCCGGCCCAATCCGCCGCCGCCGCCGATCCGGAAGAGCCGGCCTATCTTATATACACATCCGGTTCCACTGGTGTCCCCAAAGGTGCGCTCATCAGCCACCGGGCCGCCATCAACCTGAGCATGTGGCACAACCGGTTCTACAAAGTGGACGAAAACAGCAGGGGCACGTTGCACGCCTCACCTTCGTTCGACGCCTCCGTATGGGAGACGTTGCCGTACCTGTTCGCAGGCGCCAGCCTTTGCGCCGTGGAAGGGGAGACGCGCACCGATATGGCTAAACTGGCCTCATTTTATCAGGACAAACGTATCACGCACAGCTTTCTGCCCCCAGCCCTGCTCACGCAGTTTCTGGAGGAGAACGGCGGCTCCCTCGCGGGCAAAATAACGATAGTCACCGGAGGCGAGACGCTAAAGCGCGCGGGCGACGGTTCCGTCCTGGTGGCGAACAATTATGGGCCGACCGAATGCGCCGTGGCGGCCACCGCCGTTTGCCTGGACGAGCCGCGCCTTCGCGAATGCATCCCAATCGGCCGCCCGATAGACAACGTGAAAGTTTATATTCTGGACAGCCGCATGCGACCCGTTCCCATCGGCGCCATCGGCGAGATTTATATAGGCGGCGCCGGAGTGGGGAATGGATACGTAAACCGGCCCGAGCTCACGGCGGCGGCGTTTGCGCCAGGCCCTTTTGAAAACGGCGCGAAACTTTACAGGACGGGGGACATGGCCCGGTGGCGCGACGACGGGCTTATTGATTTTACCGGCAGGCGGGACGGCCAGGTGAAAATACGCGGTAACAGGGTTGAGACAGGCGAGATTGAAAAGCTTCTTGAGGGGCACGCGACGGTCACCTCGGCGGCGGTGGTGGCCAGGGACGATGGCGCGGGGTCGAAGGAACTGGCGGCGTTCTATGTTTCCGGCAAAGAGGAGGATGTGGCGGACCTGCGGGCGCATCTTGCGTCCAGAGTCCCGGAATACATGATTCCTTCCATGTTCATCAGGATGGAAAAGCTGCCGCTGGCATCCAGTGGAAAAGTGGACCGGAGCGCCCTGGAGGCCGCCGCCATTGCCGCCGCGCGTCCTCAAAAACAGGGAGGGGCCCCCAGAAATCCCGCGGAAACACGGATGCTGGAAATCTGGGCGGGGGTTATGGGTGTGAAGGGGGCTGGAATATTTGACAATTTCTTCGACCTGGGTGGCCACTCCATAAAAGCGGCGCAACTGGCCTCGCGCATTCGCAAGGAGTTCGGCGTGGAGATGCCCCCCAATTCCATATTCGAAAATCCGACGGTGGAGAGTATCTGCCAGGCCATGGAAACGGTGAAACAGGCGGCTCCCGGCAATGGTGGACAGATGATTGGCAAAGCCCCGCGCGGCCGCAAGCCGGCCGTGATGGACAGTTGACCGGCGGCGGTGAAAGTTATCAAAAAAAACAATCGAAGCACAGGATGACGATGAGCGAAGAGACGGTTGAAACATTCGTGTTTCCCATGTCCTATTCCCAAAGGAGGCTGTGGTTCCTCGAACAGATGGAGCCGGGCTCGGCGGCCTACCATATTCCGGCCGCCCTTTTAATGGAAGGAAAGCTGGACACAGCAGCGTTGGAAAAGAGTCTCAAGGCGATCGTGGAGCGCCATGAACCTTTGCGCACCACTTTCAAAATGGTGGAAGGGGAACCGTGCCAGGTGATCGGCTCCAAAGCGGACGTTTCCATTTCAATCATGGACGCGGCGCAGTGGCCTGAGGGGGAGAGGATGGACATTATACGCCGCCTGGTCGCCGAAAAGTCCGCCCGTCCGTTCGACCTTGCCGCCGGGCCGCTTCTGCGGGTCACCCTGATAAAGGCAGGCGAAAACAAAAGTGTGCTGGCCCTGGTTATGCATCATATCATTTCCGACGGGTGGTCCATGGGGGTGTTGATAAAGGAGTTTTCGGAGAATTATTCCGCCTTCGTCTCCGGTCAGGAGCCGCAAACGCCGGAGCTTGCCATCCAGTACGCCGATTACTCCGAGTGGCAGCGTGGAATGCTTGAGGGGGATGCATGGGCCGGCATGCTCGAATACTGGAAAAACACGCTCCACGGCGCGCCGCCGTTTCTGGACTTGCCCGCGGACAGGCAACGCTCTCCACTCAAGACATACAACGGCGCCATGGAGAGGTTTAACATCGGAGCCGGGACTTTCAGCAAGCTCGACACCCTTTGCCGGGGGAATTCGGCCTCGCTATTCATGTGTTTGTTCGCGGCCTTTTCCGCTCTTGTGTCCAGGTACACGCAAAAGGAGGACATGGTCCTGGCCACACTTCTGGCCAACAGGAACAGGGAAGAGCTTGAGCCGATAATCGGTTTTTTCGTGAACACGCTTCCACTGCGGCTGGACATGTCCGGCGATCCATCTTTCCAGCAATTGCTGGAGAAGGCCCGCCGCGTGTGCATGGACGCGTTCGCCCATCAGGACGCCCCGTTTGACAAGCTTGTCGAATCGCTCAATCCCGAGCGCAATCTTGGCCATACGCCCATAGTCAACGTGATGATGACACTGCAGAATACGCCGGGAGTGGAGTTCGCGCTTCCGGGCCTCGCCATAAAGCCCTTTGAAGGGGCCGCGAAAATCTCCGCCCGGTTCGACCTGGAGCTTTACCTGTGGGAAGGGGATGGCGCCTTGCGAGGCGATTTCATTTACAATACGGACCTTTTTGACGCCTCGCGCATAAAACGTATGGCGGGCCATTTTGTCCGGCTTCTCTCAGACGCCGCCGAAAATCCCAGCAAGCGTATTTCGTTGCTTGGCCTGCTCGACGATGAGGAAAGAGGGCTTGTCACAACCACGTGGAATGATACCGGCTTTGAATATCCGAGGGAGAGGCGGGTACACCAGCTTTTCGAGGAGAACGCGGCCCGGCATCCCGATAAAGCCGCGGTCAGGACCGGCGATGCGTCCATGACTTACAGTGAACTTAATTCCGCCGCCAACCGGGTCGCCCGGGCGATCTTGTCCAAAGGCGCCGTGCGCAACGAAATCGTGGGGGTGATGATGAAGCGGTCGGCGGAGACGCTCGGCGCGATCCTTGGGATACTCAAGGCCGGATGCGCCTATCTGCCGCTGGACACAAAATATCCGCGGAGCAGGATAGAGTACATGCTCGTCAACGCCGGAGCGCGGATAGTTGTGACGGATGGAAGCCTTGGCGGGACCTTGCCTGGATTCGGCGGTGAAATCATAAATGTGAAGGATGAATGGATCAGCGGAATGGACGCCGCTAATCCGGACATCGTCCCGGCCTCCGGTGATCTTGCATACGTGATATACACCTCCGGCTCCACTGGCTTGCCCAAAGGGGCGGGGGTGGAGCACGGCGGACTTATGAATTACATCTGGTGGGCGAAGACAAATTACGCGAAGGAAGGCCCAGTGGATTTCCCGCTGTTCACATCCCTTTCGTTCGACCTGACGGTGACGTCCATATTCACCCCGTTGGTCTCCGGCGGCGCGGTTGCCGTTTATCCGGAGGATGACGCGTCGGACGGCTCCATATTGAAAGTCATAGATGACAACATGGTGGACGTGATAAAGCTCACCCCATCGCATCTTGCGCTTATGGCGATGGCGGACCTGTCAAAGTCGAAGCTGAGGCGGCTGGTCCTCGGCGGGGAGGAGTTGAAGACATCGCTTGCCGGCAGGATACACACCCTCACAGGCGGCCGGGTTGAAATCATCAACGAGTACGGCCCAACGGAGACCACTGTGGGCTGCATGATCCACATTTTCGATCCGGAAAAGGCCACGGGGAAGGCCGTGCCGATAGGAAAGCCCGCTGGCAACGTAAAACTGTATATCCTCGACGGCTCCATGAATCCCATGCCCATCGGTGTCCCGGGCGAGCTGTACATTTCAGGCGATGGCGCCGCCAGAGGTTACGTCAACAATCCCGGCCTCACCGCCGAAAGGTTTTTGGACGATCCGTTCGTCCCCGGCGGAAGGATGTACAAGAGCGGCGATGTGGCGTATTGGCGCGAAGACGGGGTGATGGAGCTGATTGGCAGGGCCGATGGGCAGGTGAAGGTGCAGGGATACAGGATCGAGCCGGGCGAGATAGAGAGCGCCATACTCTCTTTTGACGGAGTGAAGGAGTGCGTCGTGGACGTGACGATCCACTCCGGAGCGGTCGCCGTTCCTGAAGGGGGCTATTGCGCCGAATGCGGCCTGCCATACAACTATCCCGGCGCGGCCATCGGCGCCGACGGCGTTTGTGGGGCATGCAGGGACTTCAATGCGTACAAGGAAAAGGCCGAAGGCTACTTTAAGACGCCGGCCGATCTTGAAACGCTTTTCCGCGACGGCGCGCCGTCCGCAAACGGGAGTTACGACTGCCTGGCCCTTTACAGCGGCGGTAAGGACAGCACCTATATGCTTTTCAAGCTGGCTGAAATGGGGCTTAAGATATTGGCCTTCACCTTCGACAACGGATACCTGTACGAAGGGGCCAAGGAGAACATAAGGAGAGTTGCCGAAAAGCTTGGGATAGACCACGTGTTCAGCTCCACCCCGCACATTAACGCGATCCTGGCCGACAGCCTCCGGCGATACAGCAACGTGTGCAACGAGTGTTTCAAGGTTGTTTACACCCTGGGGGTGAAGGTTGCGAAGGGAAAAGGGATCAAGCGCGTGGTGACGGGTCTTTCCCGGGGCCAGCTTTATGAAACGCGCCTTGCGGAGCTTTTCCGGGCCGAAGTGTTCGGCGAGGAGGAGATAGAACGGGCCGTCATGGCCGCGCGCAGGCTGTACCATCGCATGGACGACGCTGTGGCCACACTCATGGACGTGAGCTTGCTGCAGGACGGCTCGGTCCTCGACGAAATGCGGTTCGTTGATTTCTACCGCTACACCGGCGTCACCCGCGAGCAGATCATGGGCTATCTGACCCAAAACGCCCCGTGGATAAATCCGGCGGAGACCTCCGGATGCACCACAAACTGCCGGATCAACGACGCGGGCATATTCGTCCACTCCATGGAGCGCGGATACAACAATTATGCCCTGCCAAACAGCTGGGAGGTGCGCTTGGGGCACAAGAAACGCGAAGAGTCCATCAAGGAGCTTGAAAGCCCGCTGGACATGGAGTCGGTGAGGACGATGCTAAAACAGATCGGATACGACGCGCGGGGGGCGGGGGACGGCCAGTGGAAACGCCTGGTGGCGTACTACACTTCGGACAGGCCCGTTGCGCCGGAGGAAATGCGCGGATCGCTGGCCGGGCGGCTTCCCGAATTCATGATACCGTCGAAATTCGTCCGGCTGGAGAAAATGCCGCTGACCGTGAACGGCAAGGTGGACAAAAAAGAGCTGGCCCGTTTGGGGCAGGGCGCCGCCCCCGCGGAGAAACGGCGTTATGAAAAGCCGACGAATATCGTGGAGGAGAAGATCGCGGAAATCTGGACCAAGGGGCTGGGGCTGGAAAAAGTGGGGATAGGCGAAAATTTCTTCGAGCTTGGTGGCCACTCCCTGATGGCCACACAGGTTGTGTCGCGGCTGCGGGCGGAATTTTCGGTGGACCTGCCGCTCATCTCCATTTTTGAAAAGCCGACGGTTGCCCAGTTGGCCGAGCTTGTCATCCAGGCGCAACTTGCGGCGATGGACGGCGACGAACTGGAAGCCCTTCTAGACGAAGCGGACAGGATCGCCGATGAGTGAGGCCATCAGGCGCTTTGAAAATCTCCCGGCGAAAAAACGGGAGCTGGCCCTAAAGCTGCTCAAGGAGCGCGCGGCGTCCGCCACCGGGGATGGTGAAAGCCGCATTGCAAAAGCGCGCCCGGAGGAAAAAAGGGAGCCGTCGTTTTCCCAGACGCGGCTTTGGTTCCTCTGCCAGATAGACACGGCCAGCGTGGCCTATAACTTATCTTTTGCGCTCAAGCTTTCTGGCGCACTGGACGCGGAAGCCCTGCGCAAGGCGCTGGACGCGATGGCGGAACGCCAGGAATCGCTTAGGACATCGTTTGCCGATGACAACGGCAGGCCAGTGGCCGTAGTGGCGGAAAAGGTGACAATTCCGTTTAAAATCATGGACATTTCCACGGATGCGCAGGGTGGGGAACCGCTCACCCGTAAGATTATAGAGGACGAGGCCCGCACTCCATTCAATCTTGGCCAGGCTCCACTGGCCCGGTCGCTTTTAATCAGGATCGGCCCCGGTGAGCATGTGTTCTTTTTTGGCATGAGCCACATAATCTCCGACGCATGGACGACGGGTGTGCTGGCAAAAGAGATTTCCGCGTTTTATGGAAGTTTCGCCACTGGAGTTCCACATGGGCTTGCGCCACTTTCGATACAGTATTCAGACTACGCGGCATGGCAGCGCAAACGGCTTTCTGGAGAGAGGCTGTCAAGCCTCATGGACTATTGGAAAAAAGCGATGGATGGCGCGCCCGGGATCACTACGCCGCCTGCGGACGGGATCAGGCCTGCGGTCCAGACGTTCGACGGAAAAACCATGGAGTTTGCTCTCGGGGAGAGCTTGACCAAAAAACTCGGCGCGCTGGCGGCAAGGCATGAGGCAAGCCTTTTCATGGTCCTTATGGCTGGTTTTGCCGCCCTCCTTTCCCGCCTGTGCGGCCAGGAGGACGTGGTGATAGGTTATCCGATCGCCAACAGGACTTTCCGCGAGACCGAGCCCGTGGCCGGCTTTTTCGTGAACACGCTCCTCATGCGGACCCTGCTTGACCCGGCGGCGACCTTTTCCTCACTTATAGCCCAGGTGAGGGCGCGGGCCTTGGAGGCCTATGAGCGGCAGGAACTCCCTTTTGAAAAGCTCGTCGAAGAGTTGAGCCCGGAACGATCCCTGAGCCACTCGCCGTTGTTCCAGGTCATGTTCGTGTGGGACAACACACCCAGCCCGGAAATGAAACTTGGGGCGCTTTCAATATCCAGCCATAAATATGAATCCTCCTCCGCCCATTTCGACCTGACAGTCGGCATGCGCGAGACCTCCGCAGGGCTTTTGGGACTCATGGAATATAACACCGCGCTCTATAGCGGCAAAACGATCGGCCGTTATATAAAAAGCTTCCAGCTTCTTCTTGAAAATATGGCCGATGACCCCGGCATGGCGGTAATAAATGCGCCGATGATGGACGACGCCAGGATCCGCGAATTTCTTGAGACCTGCGAGGGGCCGTCCTGCCCCCGACCGCGGGAAGGGACCGTGCACGGGATGTTTGAAAGCGCTGTCTTGGCCAATCGCTCCGTGACGGCGGTGGAAAGCTCCGATGTAACGCTCACATACGAAAATCTCAACGGCAGAGCCAACCGCCTTGCCAGGCTGCTTATTGAAAAGGGGATTGGACCGGACCGCGTTGCGGGGGTGATGATGCGCCGCTCGCCGGAGATGATGACGACTGTGCTTGCAATATTGAAAGCGGGTGGGGCGTATATGCCCATAGACGTGGAATATCCCCCGGCCCGTATAGCCGCGATGATCCAGGACAGCGGGGCGTCGGTGATAGTGACGGACACTGTATCCCTCAACGGCTGCGGCGAGGAAGCTTTGAATGCGGCGGGCGGTAACCGGCCGCGGATCATCGCCGTGGACGCGCTGGGCGGCTCGCTGGAACAATATGGCGCGGGGAACATCGGCATGACCGCAGGCCCGGAAAACCTCGCCTATGTGCTATACACATCCGGCTCCACGGGAAAGCCCAAGGGAGTGGCCATGCCCCACCGCGCGCTGGCGAACCTTATGCGGTGGCAACTGGCCCAGCCGGGCTTTAAATTGAAGGCCAAGACCCTGCAATTCACCACTCTGACCTTTGACGTGTCGTTCCAAGAGATTTTTTCCACATGGCTGACCGGGGGGACGCTTGCGCTGATGCCCGACGAGGCTCGCCGCGACATCCCGGAGGTCTTGCGGATCATCGCCGGGCGCGGCGTGGAGCGTGTGTTCATGCCCTTTGTGGCGTTGCGCCAGATGTGCGAGTCGGCCATCAGCCTCGGGATTTGGCCATCGCCGCTAAAAGAAGTGATCACAGCGGGGGAGCAACTGCGGGTGACGCCGGAAATAGCGGAGTTTTTCAGGGGGCTGCCGGGACTTTCGCTTGTTAACCATTATGGCCCCACGGAAAGCCACGTGGTGACCTCATTCACCCTGCCGCAAAATGTGGCCGATTGGCCCCACACGCCCCCAATCGGCCGGCCAGTGTCCAACTGCCGTATATATATCCTCAATCAGGCGATGCGGCCATCGCCAACAGGGGTGTATGGCGAGGTGCACATCGGCGGCGCGGCGCTGGCGAAAGGATATCTGAACAACGAGACGCTCACTCGTGAAAGGTTCGTGGCGGACCCGTTCCGTAATGATGGAGCCATGCTGTACAAGACCGGGGACCGGGCCCGCTACCTGCCGGACGGCAATATCGAGTTTTCAGGGCGGCTGGACAACCAGGTGAAGATACGCGGCCACCGCATCGAGCCCGGGGAGATAGAAGCGGCCCTGGCGGCCTGTCCCGGCGCTGGCGAGACGGCGGTGATAATAAAAGAAGAGGGGCAGGGGGATCGGCGGCTCGCCGCTTTTTACACATCGAAAAACGGCGGATTGAGCCCATCGTCCGCCAAAGAGTATCTTAAGGCCCGGCTTCCCGAGTATATGATCCCATCGAGCGTCACAGCGCTCGAATCGCTTCCTATGACCCCGAGCGGGAAGATAGACCGCAAGGCGCTGGCCGCCATGGAAACGGAACATGCCGCACAGGATACCGGAGGCAGACCACTTGCCCCGGCGGAAGAGATAATGGCGGGAATATGGACGGAACTGCTGGGAACGTGCGCAATCGGCGCGCAATCCAATTTCTTCGAACTTGGCGGCCACTCCCTTTTGGCCACAAGGCTTGTGTCCAGGATCAAAAGCGCGTTTTCCACCGTGATCGAGCTTCGCGCGGTGTTTGAAAACCAGACCCTGGCCGCGCTGTGCCGCCATGTGGCCGGGACGATGGCCGGGTGCCCAGGCGGGCTGCCTCCGATTACCGTGGTGAAGCGATCCGGCCCGGTTCCACTTTCGTCCGGGCAGGAAAGGCTTTGGTTTGAAGAGCAGATGGAAGGGCCGAGCCCGAAATATAACATGGCCTCCTGCCTGAAGCTTGCGGGCAGGCTGGACGTGGCGGCGGTGGAAAAAAGCGTGAACGAAATCGTCCGCCGCCATGAGACGTTGCGGACGGCTTTTACTATGGTGGACGGCGAGCCGATGCAGGTAATAGCCCGCCCAAGCGGTTTGAGCATGCCCGTGGAGGATCTTTCGGCGATGCCGGAGCAGGCGCGCAGGGAGGCGCTCAAGGCGCGTATGGACGAAAACTTCACACGGCCGTTCGACCTCGCGGCCGGGCCGTTGTTCCGCTCATCCCTAGTCCGGCTTGGGGACAGCGAGTATGCGCTTTTATTGGCCATGAGCCATATCATCAGCGACGGGTGGTCCATCGGCGTTTTCGTCCGGGAGTTTTGCGCGCTGTACAACGCATTTTCGGGGGGCGCGCCGGCGCGCTTGCCGCCGATGCCGGTCCAGTACGCCGATTTCGCGGCGTGGCAGCGCGGATGGCTTGACGGCCCGGTGATGAACGGCCAACTTCAATATTGGAAGGAACGACTTGCCGGGGCGCCGGAGCTTTTTGCGCTCCCATCCGCCAGGCAGCCATCTTCCACGGGCAAAACTCCCGCAGGTGGATTTGTCCCGATGCGGATCGAACCGGACATGGCGCGCGCCCTGATTGAACTGGGCCATCGTTTTGGGGCGAGCCTTTTCATGACGATGCTCGCCGCCTTCGGCACGCTCCTTGCCCGCCACAGCGGCGCGGAGGACATCGTGATCGGCACGCCGATAGCCAACCGCAACACGCGCGAGGTGGAGGACCTGATCGGCTTTTTCGTCAACATGTTGCCGCTGCGGCTGGACTTTTCCGGCGATCCGGAGTTTTCGGCCATGGTGGCAAGGACGCGGGACACGGCGCTTGGAGCCTTTGCCAACCAGGACGCCCCTTTCGGCGAGCTGGTGCGGGTGATAAATCCCAAACGCGAGTCTGGCAGGCATCCACTGTTCCAGGTGGTGTTCGTGATGCAGAACGCCCCGGCTGGCGGACTTGAGCTGGACGGCATCACCGCCGAGGCGGTGGCGGGGGACACCATATTGCCCAAATACGATCTTCTATTTTCATTCGCGCAGGGGGCGGGTGGCGAACTGCACGGGGTCATAGAATACAACGCGGACATGTACGGCAGGAGCCTTGTGGAGACGCTTGCCGCCCATTACATGGACATCCTCGGACAGGCGGCCAAAGATCCGGCCACGCGGCTTTACGATTTCACCATCGGCGCCCACGCAGGCGCGCCGGACACATCGGCGTTCGGCATGGCCGGGGAAAACAACGATGATTTCCAGTTTTGACATGCAGGACGCGCACAGTGGGGCTGTATCATGACCGACTGCCTGATAATCGGCTTTAACGATTTTGATTTCCGCGAGCAGGTGGAGATGACACGCTCCATGGACGGCGCGTCCGGGGCGCACCGGGACTTGAAGCTGGCGTATATAAACCATAACGGCGTTCCGAAACGGGCGCTGGACATCTTTTCGGAGTTCCACGGCGGCCAAAGGTTTCACAACCAGGATTTCCTGGCCCCTTCGATCGTCCATCTGGGGACATACCTTGCGAAAAAGGGATTTTCGTTCGATTACGTCAACCTTTTCCAGCAAGGCAAGGAGACTTTGCGGCGCAAGCTGGAGAGCGGCGATGCGCTCACGGTGGCGGTCACCACCACGTTCTATGTCTCCGCCCCGCCGGTGATGGAGGTGATATCGTTCGTGCGCTCCGTTGCGCCCAAAGTGAAGATCATCGTGGGCGGTCCGTTCATCGCCGGCCAGCAAAACGGGGGCGGCCCGGAGGCGATGCGGGAGTTCTTCACATATCTTGGGGCGGATGTGTATGTGATCAGCCAGGAGGGGGAAGCGGCGCTGGCCAATGTCATCGGAGCCATAAAATCAGGCTCGCCGCTTTCCGGGGTGGACAATATCGCATACCTGGACGGCGACGGCCACACAACAACAAGGATCGCGCCGGAAAATAATCCTCTCGGGGACAACACGCCGGATTATTCCCTGTTCAAGAAAGATGACATAGGGCAATTCGTGTCCCTCCGCACCGCCAAATCATGCCCTTTCTCATGCGCGTTCTGCGGATTTCCAAGGCGCGCCGGAAAATACAGCTATATCGGCCCCGATGAGGTGGAAAAGGCCCTCGACTCCATCAGGGAAATCGGCGGCGTGTCCACCCTGACCATACTCGACGACACTTTCAACGTCCCCAAAAAACGGTTCAAGGAAATCCTGCGGATGATGATCCGCAAAAACCATGGATTCCGCTGGAACTCGTTTTACAGGAGCGACTATGGCGACGAGGAGACAGCGGAGCTTATGCGGCGGGCAGGATGCGAGGGGGTGTTCATGGGGGCGGAGTCCGGCTCGGACGCGATGCTTGAGAAAATGAACAAGACCTCTCGCAGGAAGGATTACCTTGACGCCATCCGGCTAATGAAGAATGCAGGCATAGTGACCCATGTGGCCCTTATCATCGGCTTTCCGGGCGAAACGCGGGATACGGCGCGGGAAACGGCCGATTTTATCGAGGAAGCCGGGCCGGACTTTTTCCGGGCGCAGCTTTGGTATTGCGACCCTGTCACCCCTGTCTGGGAAAAGCGCAGGGAGCTTGGCATAACCGGCTCCGCCTTCAACTGGGCGCACGCCACCATGGACTCGCGCGAGGCGGCGGACATCGTGGAGAAAATGTTCCTGACCGTTGAAAACTCCGCGTGGACGCCGCAGAACAACTTTGAGCTGTGGAGCGTGTTCTACCTTATGCGGCATGGCATGAACCTTAATCAGGTAAAGACTTTCGTCCGATGCTTCAATAATGTAATTAAGGAAGAGCTGATCCGCGGGGCTGATGTGGAGGACGCAGATCCACTGATGGAAAATTTAAGGCGCGCCTGCCGGTTTGGCGGGACTCAGCCGGACTTGGAATTGATAGAAGCGTATTCCGGAGCCCGTATCGCCGTCCGGCTGGAAAGCCCCGGCGGTGGAGCGGTGGAAGAGGACGCGAAGCAATCGTTTAATTTTTAGGTGATCGGGAAGTATTGCGATGGATGAAAAAGACGTGGTCATGGCCGCTCCGGGAGCCGTGGTGTTCGACAGGAAATTGCTGGAAGAGAAAAAATACTGGCTCGAAAAGCTCATCGGCGGGGCGGAAGCTTCCAACATAAGGCTGGATCACCCCCGCCCCGGACAATATGTGGAGCGGACGGGCTCGATCTACTTGAGGTTTCCGGATGACGTTGCGGCGGCTGTCGCGCGTGTTTCCGGCGGCGGCGGTTTTCTGACTTACGCCATACTGCTGGCGGCGGTGAAAATTATCGTCGCAAGGAACGGATCCGCCTCCACGGTAATCATCGGCAGCCCGCCGCGCGGGTTCGACGCGGCGCCAAACGCTTTGCCCATCGTAAGCCGTGTGGACCATGACGCGTCGTTCAAAAGTTATCTAGGCTCGCTTCGCCAGACGCTGCTGGACGCGTACTCCCGCCAACGATATCCATACGCTTCCCTTCTGCGCGACCTTGGGCTGGACAGCGTGGCGAACAAATGCCCCCTATTCGACATCGCGGTGTGCTTAAACGAAATCCATGGCCAGATGCCCCGCGCCAGGCATGACATCATGTTCTCATTTGGCATGGACGGCGGAAAAATGGTGGGCGAAATAACATATAACGCCGCCCTGTTCGAAGAAGAGACGATACAAAGCTTCGGCGGCCAGGTGATAAACCTGCTATGGGCCGGGCTCAATAATCCGGACAGCCCCATTTCCGGTCTATCGGCCATAAGCCCGCTGGAGGCCGACGCGGCGATAGCCGCAGGCCTCGGTCCCGCCACAGAATTTTCCACATCGGGCATGCTACATCAAATGGTGGAAGCGCGCGCCATCAGCGCTCCGGACGCCCCCGCCGTGGTCCATTGCGGCAAGGTGACAACATACGCCCGGCTGAACGCCGTTGCGGACAGGATCGCCTCGCGCCTCGTCCGCGATGGGGTGGGGCCGGAGGCGGTGGTGGGGATTTTGGCGGAGCGCTCCATGGAAATGATCGCGGCGGCCATAGGAGTTCTGAAGGCGGGTGGGGCGTATCTGCCGCTGGACCCGGAATATCCAGACGAACGCCTGAAACATATGGTGGCAAGCTCCCGGCCCGTGGCGCTTTTGACGTCGGGAACGAAGATAAACCTTTTCGCGGACCATCCGAAGCTTATCGGGCTGCAACAGATATTGGACGATGTGGGAGACGGCTCTGAAAATGTCAACGGCAGCGCGGGGTTTGATAACGCCGCATATGTGATATACACCTCCGGCTCCACAGGCGTTCCCAAGGGGGCTGTGAACACCCATGCCGGGCTTGCCAACCTTGCGGCGGCCCAGTCCCGGATTTTCGGCGTGGGCAAGGACAGCAGGGTGTTCCAGTTTTCATCGCTTAGCTTCGACGCGATGGTGTCCGAGCTTGCGATGACGTTTTGCGCGGGAGCGGCCCTTTATATTGAAAGCGCGGAGACCGTAAAGTCCCCGGCGGACCTTTGCGCCATACTCCGGGAACGTGGAATGACCCACGTCACCCTTCCGCCATCCATGCTCGCCGCCATGCCGGCGGAGGACATCCCCTCTCTTGAGGTGATCATATCCGCCGGTGAAAGCTGCCCGGCTGGCCTTGCGGACACATGGGGGAAAGGGCGCCGTTTTTTCAACGCTTATGGGCTGACTGAATGCGCCGTGTGCAACACCATCCACGAGCATTCGCCCGGCGGGCGCTCGCTTCCCATAGGAAAGCCGATGGACAACACGGAGGTGCACATACTCGATGGACTCATGCGCCCCGTTCCCGCCGGGACTCCCGGTGAGATGTACATCGGCGGGGCTGGCGTCAGCCGCGGCTACATAAACCAGGAAGAATTGACCGCCGAAAGGTTCATCGTCCACAAGTTCGCGGACGGGCGCGAGACACGGCTGTACAAGACAGGCGATATCGCGCGCCGCCTGCCGGGGGGCGCCGTCGAATATATCGGCAGGGGGGACCACCAGGTGAAACTGCGGGGCTACCGGATCGAACTGGGAGAGGTGGAGGCGGCCTTGAAGAGAAGCCCCAATGTGAAGGACGCCGCCGCGAAAGTCGTGGACATGGGAGAGGGGGACGCGCGCCTTGCAGCCTATGTGATCCCGATGGACGGCCAGGTGGACGCGATGGAGCTTCGGGCTTTCCTGAAGGGATTCATCCCCGATTACATGGTCCCCTCGCTTGTGACAAACCTTGAGAAGATGCCTCTTTCACCCAACGGCAAGATAGACAGGAACGCGCTCCCGGCGCCAAAGATGGAGAGGAGGGGCGCCGAGGGCTGCATGTATCCCAGGGACAGGTATGAGCTGGGCCTCGCCCGCATATGGGAGCGGCTTCTTGAAATATCCCCTGTGGGGGTGAAGGACAACTTTTTCGAGCTGGGGGGACATTCACTGCTGGCAGTGCGCCTGATGGCCCAGGTCTCAAAAGAGTTCGGCGGCAAACTTCCGCTCTCCACGCTGTTCCACAACCCCACAGTCGAAAGTCTGGCCGGAACGATACGCAACGCAAAACGCGAATCGGATTGGCGCCCGCTCGTGCCGCTTAGGGCCGGTGGCGATCTTGCGCCATTGTTCCTTGTCCATCCCGGCGGCGGGACGGTCATGTGCTATCAGGAACTGGCGCGGCTTTTAGGGGAGGGCCGCCCGGTGTTCGGACTGCAGGCGCGCGGGCTGGAAGAAGGGCAGGCCCCGCTGCGGACGGTGGAAGAATTGGCGGACAGCTATATAGCCAGCGTCAATGAACAGTGGCCGGAGGGGCCGCTCAACATCCTTGGATGGTCGTTCGGCGGCTATGTGGCCTATGAGATGGCGCGGCGGCTGGCCGAAAGAGGGCGAGATGTGGGCATGGTGGGGATACTGGACGCTTACGTTCCTTCCATCCTTCCGCAAAGTCTGCGCGATATGGACGACGCCGGCGCGCTGGCCAGCGTGCTGGCCGAAGACATTAACCTGCCGCTGGCAACCTTAAAAAGCATGGGCCCGGACGAACAGATAGCCTTCGCCGTGGAAATGGCGATGAAAACAAACCTGATACCCCCCGATTTCGGCGTGGAACAGGCCAGGCGCTTCCTGAACGTGTTCAAGGTGAACAGCATGGCCGTGCTCCGCTACAATCCAGGGCCGTACGCCGGGCGGGTGACCGTGTTCAAGGCGGCCGAGCTTGTTCCCGCCGCGCCGCTTATCACCGATGATCCGGCGATGGGGTGGAACACCGTGGCGGCGGGCGGGGTGGACGCCGTGTCCGTCCCAGGCACACACCAGAACGTCACCCGGCGGCCCCACGTTCAGGCGCTCGCGCAGGCCGTCGGCGCAAGGCTAAAGTGACCTTGGCGGCCCCCAGCTAGAACTTCAGCATAAGGGCGTTGGTGGTGAGGTAGTTGATTTCCTCGAAACCATCCGGCACCTTGTTGTCGTTCCACATGTCATAGCCGACAACGTAGAAAAGGTTGCCCGTGATGGCGATGAACATCTGTGCGCTCACCTTGTGGCGCTGATGGGCCGTGTCGGCCAAATCCTGGAAATACTTGTAGGAGCCGGTGACGAATATCCGTTCTCCCATCCATGCCAGCCGGAAACCGCCCATGCCGAAATTCAGCGACTCGTCATCGAACGGTTCGATTCTGTCCACCCGGGAAGAGTCATATCCAATCTCCGCCCGCGCGATGAATTCCTTCGACTCGGCGATGAACAACCCAGCCCCCACCTTGGCGCCGTAGTCCGCCTTGAACCCCGCTATCTCGTTGGAGTCCCAGTGCGCCCCGGCGAACGAGTACCACTTCGGCGCGAAATACCACTCCAGCTGTTCGCTTACGGTGTAGTTTCTGGCGGTGGTCTGCACGGGAAGCGTGATGGTGCCGCTTTCGTTGTAAGAGCCGCTGATGATGAGCGAGTTGATAAAGTCCCCCTTCATAATGAAAAAGTCGTTGGAGGCGGTGAATATCTTGGCCTTGCCGTTGCCGTCCATCATGGAGTAATTGATGGACAACGTGTCCATAAGGCTGCTGGTGTCCGCAGGCAGGTTGTAAAACTGCGGGCTGTGATAAAGAAGGTCGGGCATGTCCCCCTGGTAAGTGCCTCTTCCCACAACGGTCTGCAGCTGGGCCATGCCTTGTTGCATCATCGGGCCGAGGAACGCCCCGGCCATCGCGGCGGACGAAGGCTCCGGCGCGGCCGTCTGGGCCTTGGAAGGGTCGGCCTGTGCGGCCTGAGTCTGGGCAGACTGGAGTTTCTGCTCTTCGGCGAAGGCAGGGGCGCGAAAAAAGCTTGCCGCCAACACCATGGACGCCGCTGTCCTGATTAAAATAGCCGAATACCCGGACCTGTCGAATTCCCGCATTATGCGTATCTCCCTCTTGGTCGGTTTGTTTAAATCCAAATCCGCGGGCCGCCAAACCAACATTCCGGCGGCCTTGATTTAATAACGAAGACCGGCCTTGCCGGTCACTCCATATAATCCAGCCGGTACTCCACGTAATTTTCCGCCGAGCGCTTCAAAAACGCGATCTCATCCTCCGTCAACTTCCTTTTCGGCTTGGCGGGCACTCCCATCAGCATCGTCCCCGGCTCCACCACCATCCGCTCCGGCACAAGCGCCCCGGCCGCCACGATAACGTTGGGCTTTAACACCGCCGCGTCCAGTATTATCGCCCCCATGCCGATGAGCGCCGGCCCTTCTATCACGCAGGCGTGCAGCGTGACGGAGTGCCCCACGGTGATGTCGTCACCGAGTATCAGCGGGCGCTGCGGCGTTTTTGTCACATGCAGGACGCATCCGTCCTGCACATTGGTCCTGGCGCCGATCTTTATGTTGCACACGTCCCCCCGCACCACGGTGTTGAACCATATGGACGATTCCGGGCCGATTTCAACGTCCCCGATCACCTCCGCCGTGTCCGCGATAAAGGCGCTGGGGTGAATCCGGGGATGGATTCCTTTCCACGGTCTTATCATTTTCCCTCTCCAGATTGAACTTGACCATTTTGCCCCAATACCCGCCGGTCAGGAAGCTTTTTCAGGGCCCATAAATTGGGAAAGCCGGAGCGGCGTATGCTATCCTGTTCATATGAGAAGAAAAGGACGGATGTTGTCATGAAAACCGTAATTTACACGATAATGGCCGCGGCGCTTGCCGCAATGGCAGGTTTCGCCCATGCGGCGGACGGTCAGGCGGCCGACGAGCTTTTTGACACGTTGTCAAAGGAGATGATGTGCCTTTGCTCGTGCAACCAGACGATAAAGAACTGCCCGCATGTGAACTGCGATTTCGCGGTGCCTGCCCGGCTGGAGATAAAAAAACAGATTTCCGAAGGGAAGGGGCACGACCAGATAATCGCCGCCTTCATCGGCAAGCACGGCCAGGTGATCCTGGCCCAGCCGAAAAAAGAGGGTTTTAACGTGGTCGGATACGTATTCCCGTTCGTGGCGATTGTGGCCGTGGGCGGGGGCGTGGCGGCGCTGGTGCGGGAATGGGCCGGACGGGGCGCCGGGAAAAAAGCGCCGGAGCAGGGCGCGGGACAAGGGGGAAAACCTCCGGTTGAGGGAGGCGACAGCGACCTTGTGGAACGGATGAAAAAAGAACTTTCCGATTTTGACGCGTAAAAGGAAGATTCACGATGCTTTTGATGGTTGAACTGTTGATCCTTGCCGCAGCTCTGGCTTTCATCGCATACCCCCTTTTAAAACCGGAGGCGGCCGAGCCGGGTGGGGGGGCACTTTCCGAAAACGAGCTTTCGGCGTTGCTTTTCAAAAAAGAGGCCGCCTACGCCGCAATCAAGGACCTGGAGTTCGACCGGTCCACCGGCAAGATAGACGACGCAGATTACGAGCAGATGAAGGCCCAGTTCGAGGCGGAGGCCATCGCTGTGCTGAAAGAATTGAGCGGCGCAGGCCCGGCTGAAGGTGAAAAGAAAAAGCGCAGGGGGGGCGAGGAAGTATTCTGTGTCACCTGCGGGGCGAAGGTGAAGCCCAATCACAACTTCTGCGGCAAATGCGGCGCGAAAGTGGAGCGGGGCTGATTTTTCCTTGTAACGCCGGCATCTTGCCGGCAATTGCCACCGGGACGGTGGCGTTACACAGGTTGGTCAAAATCCTTCCTATCCAAAATACCCCTTAAGTCCAGACAGCGCGAATTCCACCCCCATCGCGATAAGTATCAGCCCCATAAGCCGGGTGAGTATCCGCAGCCCCGTTCCGCCCAAAAGCTCCGCCATTTTCCCGCTGTTCCGCAATATGACGCTGGTGAGAAACAAAGCCAGCGTCAGCGCCGCGATCAGCGCCACCCAGTCCGCCACTCCTTCGGCGCGGCTTGCGAAAACCGTCACGGTGGTTATTGCGGCCGGCCCGGCGAGTATGGGGACGGCCATGGGGATGATGGCGTTGTCGTCGCTGGCGGTGGTCTCATTTGCTGCGGTCTCGTATCCCCCGCTGGCAAGGGGCGCCCCTTCGAGCATCTTGAACGATATTTTCACAAGTATCAGCCCCCCGGCCACGAGAAGCGCGTTTATGCTGATGCCGAAAAAGGAGAATATCATCCCACCCGCCACGGTGAACGCCGCCAGCGCCAGCGCCGCCGTTTTCACAGACCGTATGGCGAATTCATCCATGCCGCGGGCGGAGCTTCCGGCCGTCATCGCCAGCAGGATCACCGCCGCGCCGAATGGGTCCAGCACGGAGAAAATGGTGACGAAACTGTTGATGAAAAAACCGAGCGAACTTGTCATAAGACCACCCTTAAAGTTCCATAAGTTATGGTATCATCCCCATTTCAAATAAAACAACAGGAGGGCCTTAACATGCCCGTGCTGTGCGTGAACGTCGACCATGTGGCCACCGTGCGCCAGGCAAGGCTGTCGTCCATGCCAGACCCGCTGGAGGCGGCGCTTCTGGCGGAGCGTGCCGGCGCATGCGGGATCACCATTCATCTGCGCGAGGACAGGCGCCATATACAGGACGCCGACCTTCGCGGAATCAAACGCGGCATATCCACAAAGCTCAACCTGGAGATGGCCGCCTCCCCGGAAATCATTAAAATCGCCCGCAGGGCCAGACCGTGGCAGGTGACTTTTGTGCCGGAAAAACGCCGGGAACTGACCACCGAGGGGGGGCTTGACGTCAAAAAAGGCGGGGTGGAACTTCGTAAAGTTATCGCCGGTTTCAGGAAATCGGGAATCATCGTTTCCCTGTTCATAGACCCGGATGAAGACCAGGTGAAAGCCTCCATGGAAGCCGGGGCGGACGCTGTGGAGCTTAACACCGGCGCGTATTCCGAGGCGGTGACAAAAAAGGCCGCCAGCGCCGAGCTAGGCAAGCTTGTGAAAGCCGCCGCGCTGACGGAAAAACTGGGATTGACCACACACGCAGGCCACGGGCTGACATGCGCCAACGTCGGCCCGGTGGCGGCGATACACAATATCGAAGAACTTAACATCGGCCACAGCATCGTCGCCCGCGCCGTGATGGTCGGATTTGAAGCGGCGGTCCGGGAGATGATCGGGGCGATGGGCCGGGCGTCGTGAAGTCATGACCGGGTTTAGTTCGCCGTCCACGGCAAAGGACCTCCAGCCGGTCTGCGGGACTGCCCTGTGCAAGTCCGCCGCCGGTTTCATCCATTCGGCGCGGCCGGGATTCAGTATGCGCCTTGCTGAGCTTCGCGCGGCGCTGGAGATGAGTGATGATGACATCATCGCCCGCAACCGCGAAAAGGTAATCGAAGGCGAATTCATCAGACGATACCTTGCGTGCCATCCACGCGCCATATCGGAGGCCGAGGCGATTTCGATGCATTCGGGCGCCGTGGAGTATTACGAAAAAAGCTGGAAATCAGCCTACAGGCGGGACCTTGAGGACCCGGCCCGCAAGGCCGCTTTCGCCGCGTCGCTCCGGGACAAAATCCGGCCGGAGCTTTCCGCGATGCAGTCCGTTGGTCCAAAGCCTGCGCCATACACAAAAAGCAGGTTCATTTTGGCGGCCAACCGTGGCGAGATAGCCTGCAGGATAATTGAACAGGCCCACGCCGCCGGCAAAAAGGTGATAGTCATCCACGACGGGATGGACCTGCCGTATGAAGCGCTGCTTACCGCCGGTGACGAGGTGTTCCACGTCCCCTCATATTGCGACAGGGGGCGAAGGCCGCGCGAGCAGCGGCTGGACATATTGTCCATGAAAGCCCTGGCGGCGTACCTTTCTGGCGCCGGGATCGATCCTTTTGATGTCACGGTCCATCCCGGATGGGGGTTTAACGCGGAGGACGACGAGTGGTTCGAGGAGATGGAACTGCTAGGGTTCCGTATGGCCGGGCCGCACTCATCCGTGATCCGGTTCCTTGGCAACAAGATAAACGCCACCACCGTCGCGCGCCACGCGGGGCTTTCCACCCCGGCAAGCTCCGGCAAGGTGGAAAGCGTGGAGCAGGCGCTGGAGTTTTTCAACGCCAACAAGGGGAGTATAAGGAACTTCCTGCTAAAGGACGCCCTCGGCGGTGGCGGCCATGGCCAGATGATGCTCGGCCACGCCGACGAGCGGGAGTTCCGCTTTTCAGTGGAAACGTTTCTCAAGAAGTATCCGGTGTTCAGCGTGGACCAGTTCCTGGACAAGACCCGCCATATAGAGTTCCAGTTCATCGGCGATCTGGACGGTTCCGTGGTCTTCGGCGCCCCCAGGGACTGCACCCAGCAGCGCGACCGGCAGAAAGTCATCGAGGAGACCGCCGGCCTTGCTCCGGAGGTTGAAAAGGAGATGCGCGGCCATATCCGCGCTTTTCTCGATGAAATAGGGGGGAGGACCGGCCATCCATACGCCGGGGCAGGCACCTTTGAATTCCTTTACGAGCCCGCTTCGAAGACATTCTACTTTCTGGAAGTGAACACCCGGCTGCAGGTGGAGCATCCCGTTTCGGCCCACCAGGACTGCGTCAACTATGTGCTGACCCAGCTTGACGTTACCGACGGATTCGCCCTGTTGACACAGGAGCAGGTGGACGCGCGCAATAAGGGGGGGCACGCCATGGAGGCCCGCATATGTCTGGAGCGCGTGCTAAGCGAAAGGGAGCGGGAAGTCTATTTGCGGAGCGGCCACGACAGGACCTTCGGGCCGGTCACAGGCTCGGTGGAGGTGTTCAACATCCAGGCAATGGACGGACTGACGATATACGCCGACCGCCGGATTGGCGTTGGCTCCCATTGGAGCGGACGGTACGACTCTATGATAATGAAGGCCGTCGTCCACGGCAAAGACAGGGCCGGCGCCATCCGGCTTCTGGCGGAGGCGGCGCGCGGCATTTGCATCGAAGGGCAGGGAATAAACACCAACCGCGAATTGATCCTGGGCATCCTTGCGCACGAGGAGTTCGTGAAGGCGGCTTCGCTGGAGGAGCGCACGGCGGTGAAGGACGTGGCGCTCAACCTGCAGGTACGCAACGAGATGGACATCCTGAAAAAAACGCTGCTGGCCGAAGGGGCGCCCGAAGAGTTCGGGCGGCTGTTCGTTTCCATAGGGGATATTTCCCCGGACCAGAAGGAGCATATCAAGACCGAACTTGCAGCCCTCGGGGCGATAGAGGTGTTCAAGACGGCTCTGGCAAGGAAAAGGGGAGGGATAGTGCGTGCCCTGGCCGGGCTTTTCCTTCCCGCGCGGCCCATGGCCGGCGAGGCCGTCCGCACCACCATATATCCAGGCGCGTTCAGCCTGCTGTGCAAGCTGTTGGCCAAGCTGGGGGCCGAGCCTTCCCTTGCCATCCGCCATCACGAGGACAGGAAGACCACCGCCAGAAAGTTGGAGGAAAAACGGGTCCTGCACGATCCGGAGCTTTTAAGCGAATTGCTTCGCGCCCATCCCGGTGAACTGGGACGCATGACGCAGCCGCGCGCGGCCGGAGGGGGGATGGTCACATTAAGGAAAAAGGATACCCGCGACCTGTCGCTACGGGCATTCATGCGGGGGCTGGAGCCGGCCCTGCATATAAGCCGCAGGGAGACCACGTCAACTTTCGACCACGCCCCGGAGGTCTATTACGACATTCCGCAAATGGTTTTCCCGCTGTTTGAGACCCTGTTCGTCAGGGAGCGCGGCGAGGACTATACGGACAGTTTCGAGAGGGTCAATTCACAATAGGGAAGGCGTCGGCCGGCCCTCGGCCATGCAAAAGCGCCCTAGATATTGAAGACCTTCAGCAACGTGGTGAATTTGCCCCCTTTGTCCTTGACGATCTCGTCCAGTTCGCCCACGTCCAGCCATACACCTTCGCAGTGGGAGCACTTGTCTATCTTGATGTTCTTGTATTCGATCTCGATGAGCTTCATGCCGCATTTGGGGCAGTTCATGAAATGCAGGTCTTTGAGCCTTTTCTTCTCCTCCGCCGCCATGGCCAGGCGAGACGCTTCTTCATGCTTGCGCCTTCTTTCAAACTCCTGCTTGGCGAAAAACTCGTCTTCCTTGGAAATCTGCTTATCCATCCGGGGTCTCCTGGTTCGTGTTTGTGCGTTTTTCAAGGGTTGTATCCGGCGCAACGTGGCCGGTCAATGGCTGCGTGGTGAACATCGAGTATGGCCAAGCCGTTGAATCCCGGCATTTCAGACCAGCTTCTTTAACTCATCAATCGTTATGCCGGCTTTTTTAATAATGTTGTTCAGCGTCCCTTTTTTGACTTCCCTGTGCGCCGGGACGATCACAGATATTCTTTTTTCCAGATTGTGCATGAAAATGTGACTGCCATGCTGGTGGTCCACATAATAACCGATCCTGCGTAAAGCTTTTACCAGCTCTTTTCCGGAGAAGGTCTTGCTCAAAGAGTGACCTCCACCTCCTCAACAATGGAGCCGGGCGAGGTCTTTATCTGGTTAAGTTTTGAGAGACCTTCGAGATAACAACGGATGGCCTCTTTTGCGTTTTCGATGGCTTCTTCTTCCGTGTCCCCCTGGGTGAAACAGCCATCAAGGGCCGGAACTGTCACATTAAATCCACCCTCTTCGGCTGTTTCGAGAATCACGTTGAAATGCATTCTAAAGCCCTTTCGCTGACCATCAGTTCATTATATCCCGCCTCCAGAGAAAAATTCTACCGGGAGGCCCCTTTAAATCTCCCGGTCCCGCGAATCTTTTTAAGCGTAAAATCATCAAATGGCAACGGGGACGGTGAAAACCGGCCAAATGCCCGTTATTAAAGTTCTTTCGTTTCAGAGGATTTAAAAATTGTCCAAAACTTCCGGAGTCATCGCCGTCGCCGTGCTCATGGCGGTACTTGGCTTTCCGTTTATATATAACGCGGCGAGCGTGGGGCTTTTCACCGGCGCGGCGGCCGCCCCGTCGCTCACAATCAAAAAAGACGGCAAAAAGTGCGTGAAAGACCCGGAATGGATGCGCCACAACCACATGAAGTTCCTTCTCCACACCCGTGAAGAGGCTGTGCGCGAGGGGATCCGTGAAGAGGGGCATGGCATCGCCGGTTGCCGGTCGTGCCATCCGAACAGGGCGGAATTTTGCGATAAATGCCATGGATATGTGGGGGTGAAGCCGGAATGCTGGAATTGCCATTACTACCCCGCCACGGCGGGCGCGGAGGCCAAAGATGAGCGTGGATAGACGTGATTTTCTGAAAATAGGCGCCGTGATGGCGGCGGGGACAATCGCCCCGGCCATATCCGGCGCGGCGGGACAGGATGAAGAAGGCGCCTCCTCGAAAAACCTGTGGGGGATGGTAATAGACATCAACAAGTGCGACCCGGAATGCACAGCCTGTTACGACGCCTGCCGGAAAGAAAACAACGTCCCCCATTTCCCGGAGCCGGAGCTGGACATCCACTGGATACGGAAAATAAAGTTCAAGCAGCGCGGCGTGCCCAACGCGGAGGAGCGCTCCATGCCGGCAATGTGTTTCCATTGCGAGCATCCCCCTTGCGCCCATGTCTGCCCCGTGGCCGCCACCTTCAAACGGGCGGACGGCATCGTGCTCATAGACAAGCACCGGTGCATCGGATGCCGTTACTGCATGGTGGCCTGCCCGTACAAGGCCCGTTCGTTCGTTTCAAAACATGTGGAGCATCAGCCGGGGGAGAACCCGGAATCGCCGATCCGCATGCACGGGGTGGTGGAAAAATGCGATCTGTGCGTCCACAGGATAGACCAGGGCAAACAGCCTGCCTGCGTGGAGGCATGCAAAAAAACGGGCGGCGGCGGCATGGTGTTCGGCGACCTGAACGACCCGAAAAGCGAGGTGAGCGGTATTGTGCGCTCAAGCCGCGCCACGCAGATACGGGCGGACCTGGGGCTAAACCCCCGCGTTTTCTATCTTGGAGTGTAGGCGATGGCGAACGTAAGGTTCCGGAGGATAGAGGGGAACTCGGCCCAATATTACATGTTCATGGCCGTGGCGGGGGCCGTGGCGGCGATGGCGCCGCTGTCCGCGCTGTACATGTTCGTAAACGGCCATCATGTGACGGGGATGACAAACCAGGTCCCCTGGGGGATGCCCATCGTGATGGCGATTTACCTTATCGGCGCGTCGGCGGGGTCGCTGGTGCTGTCGGCCATGTCCTCCGTGTTCGGCAAGACCGAATACCAGCCATTCGCCCGGATCGCGGCGCTGCTTGCCATACTGTTGATCGTGGCGGCCCTGATGGCGATCATCATGGACTGGGGACGGCCGGACAGGATACTTGTGCCTTTCTTCCATTTCCAGCCCCGCTCCATGTTCTCGCTGAACGCGATTTTATATAACAGTTACATGCTGGTCGGATTCTTGTATCTTCTCGCCCAGTTCAAGGAGAGCAAGTTCTGGAAAAAGGCGTTGGGCATCGCGGCGGTGTTCATCGCGGTCGGCGTGCATTCTGGCACCGGAGCCATATTCGGATTCGTGTTCGTCCGGGAGCTTTACAATTCACCGCTCCTCCCTCCCAGTTTCATCGCCGCGGCATTGTCCTCCGGCACGGCGCTGATGATACTGATCCTGTACGCAACCTTCCGCGCCACAGGCCGGTTGCTGGACGAAAAGCTGCTGCACGGCATGGGCAGGCTTATGGGCGTGTTCATGCTGGTGGTGATCTATTTCCTGTTCATAGAGAATGTCACAAGGGGGTACGCGCCGAAAAACTATGAGGCCGCGTCGTTCCTGCTGCTCCACGGGGGAAAATATACCGCCATGTTCTGGATCGGTCTTGTGCTTTGCGGACTTGTGATCCCGTCGCTGATCGTTTTCAACCCTTCCACCGGCAAGTCCACGCCGTGGCTGCTTTTCGCATCCGCCCTGCAACTGGCGGGCGTGCTGTTCGAACGCTACATAATCGTGATCCCGGCCCAGGTGATGCCGTTGGAGCTATTCTCGGACAAACAGGTCACCAGCGTTTTTCTGGACGGGCGGTACGCGAATTACAGCATTTCGCCTGTGGAATACGCCTATTCCATCGGGCTTTTCGGGGTGGTGATATTCGGGTTCGGCCTGGCGGTGAAATTCTGGGCCATGATCCCGGAGGAGGCGCGGTTTCCCGAGGACGTGAAGTAACGCCGGTCTGCCTATCCTATTATCCTTCTCACCCTCGGCACGAAATCGTTTATGTCCACAGGCTTTTTCAGGTAGTCCACCGCCCCCATTTTAAAGGCTTTTTCCCGTGTGGTCATGTCGTCGTTGGCGGTGACGGCGATCACGGGGATATGGGATATCATGTTGTCCCGCTTGAGCCCTTCCAGCGCTCCGAATCCGTCCATCACCGGCATGGTTATGTCCAGAAGCATCAGGTGCGGCGGCTTGTCCCACACCGACTCCAGGGCGCTGGCCCCGTTTTCCGCCTCGATGACTTCGGCCCCAAGCCCTTCCAGGATTTTCCGGAAATGCAGCCGCGTGGACGCCTCATCGTCCACCACCATCACGCGCGGCGTCACAAACGGCAGGCGCGCGAAGAAAACGCTTCCCTGGTCCGGCTTGGACTCCACGGTGAGCGACCCGCCGTGGGCCTCCATAATGTCGTGGGACAATGGCAGGCCGAATCCCGCCCCCTGCTCACCGGCAGTGCCGGGGGTGGATGTCTTCTCGTCATAAAGGAACAACTTGCCGGTGGTCTCCGGGGCCATTCCAACGCCGGTGTCCCGCACCACTATCGCCGACTTTTCATCTTCCGGGACGGACAAAGTCACGCTGTCGCCATTCCTGGAAAACTTGATTGCGTTGGACACCAGGTTTGACAGAACCTCGCCTAACAATATAGCGTCCGCATAAATCCTCCTGTCCGGCGGAATATTGTTGATGAGGGCAACCCCTTTTTTAGCCGCGGTCTCCTTTTGGCCCGCCAGCACCAGTATCCCCAACTGGTAAGCGTTTATGAACTGGAACGCAAGGTTGATTTTCCCGGTCTTCAGCCTGCTGATGTTGAGCACCTCGCCGATCATGCGCAGCATGTTCTCGCTCGAAGAGATGACCGAGTCCATCATCACCTCCGTCTGGCCGCTTTCGGAGGGCTTGATCTCATTGCGGACCAGGCGCATCAGGCCAAGCGCGGAGCTGAGCGGGCTCTTCAGGTCGTGCGCCACCAGGGAGACGAACTTGTCCTTGAGGGTCGTCGCCTGTTCCGCCGCCTCCTTGGCGTTGCGGAGCTTTTCTTCCGCTTTCTTCAGCCGGGTGATGTCGTTGAACACCACCAGACCGAATTCACCCACCGCGGAAAAGTTGAACAGGATGTCCTTCACGTCGCCGTTCTTGCAGGTGACCCGCGCCTCCATGGGCTCCATGTTCCGCCTTTTCCGCGCCGCCTTTTCCACCTTCCTGTTCCATTCATCCATCACCCGTGAGCGGTATGCCTTATCTGGATAGGCCAATGGCCACCAGCCTTCAATTGACCTGAAATCTTCGAAAGTGTATCCGAACATCTCCACAAATTTGTTGTTGATGATGACCGGATCCTGGTTTTTGTCCGTCATCACCATCCCCACGGGAGACGCTTCGACCACCTGCCGCATCCGCTCTTCGCTTTTCCTGATGGCCCCTTCCATGTTATGCCGTTCGGTGATGTCTTCGGTGATGCCCATCAGCTTGATCACCTTGCCGCTTTCATCCCGTATGGGGACGAAGCATGATTTGAAATAAAGGGGCGTTTTGCCGGAGGAGGCGAATTCAAAATGGCTCAGGTTCCCCAGATAAGCCTGCTTGAGCAGGTTTTCTATGCGTCCCTTGTCCTCCTCGCTTACGGCGCTCATGTAGTCCACCCCGCAGACCTGCCTTTCCTCGGCGAGCCCCAGCATGGCAAGCCCCGCCCTGTTCATGGACTGCAGGCGCCCTTCCATGTCTATTTCGTGGATGCAGAAAGGGGAGGACTCCACAAGCAATTGATAGCGCCGCCGGGTTTCTCCCAGGGCCGCATCCGCTTTCTTGCGTTCAGTGACGTCCCGCGCCGTGGCGAAAAAAAGTCCGCTTTCCAGGTCCGCGGCCGCCTGCCACTCTAGCCACCGGCATGAGCCGTCCTGGCATAGCAGGCGATTCTCAAAGTCCACAACCGGCATGCCGCTCAATAATTTTTCCAGCGCCGCCTGGGCTCCAGGCCTGTCGTCCGGGTGGATGAATTCCATGAAGGGCCGGCCCAGAAGCTCTTGTTCGGTGAAACCCGATATCCGGGCGAAGGCAGGATTCAACTTTTTAAAATAACCGTCCCGCCCGGCGACGCACATTATGTCTTGGGAGAGGGCGAAGAACTTTTCCAAAAGCCCGTTGTTTTGCGCGATGCTCCGGCCGCCATCGCCGCCGGGCGTCTTGATTTTCCGGGTAACGCCGCCGTTGGACATCGTATCAGCATTTCAAAGGGAAAAGGAGCGTTTGGCCATTAATGATTTTTCAGGCCTGTATCCTTACACCACGCTTATTTTATCACTACTCCGTCGCGGGATAACGTGTATATCTGGTGAATGAATCAGGCGTGGGTTCATTTCGAATAAAACCGCCGTTTCTTGCGCCAGTTATCGTCCACCTGATGGCGAAAGCTGCCGCGCGGGAGTATAATGGAGATTTTACGCTGATGGACAAATGAGAGACAGCATTTACATAAAAGGGGCGCGGGAGCATAACCTTAAGAATATTGACCTGACCCTCCCACGGGACAAGCTTATCGTCATCACAGGGCTGTCCGGCTCCGGCAAGTCGTCCCTTGCGTTCGACACGATCTACGCCGAGGGGCAGCGCCGCTATGTGGAGAGCCTGTCCGCCTACGCCAGGCAGTTCCTCGAACAGATGGAAAAGCCGGACATAGATTATATCGACGGACTTTCCCCCGCCATATCCATTGAGCAGAAGACCACGTCGAAAAACCCCCGCTCCACCGTCGGCACGGTGACAGAGATATACGATTACCTGCGGCTTTTGTTCGCCAGGGTCGGTTCCGTGTTCTGCCACCAGTGCGGCCGCGAGATAGCCAGCCAGACCGTCCAGCAGATGGTGGACAGGGTGATGGAGCTTGCCGAAGGGACGAAAATACAGATCCTTTCGCCGGTGGTGCGCGACAGGAAGGGGGAATACAAAAAGGAACTGGACCAGTTCCGCGCGCGCGGATTCGTCCGGGTGCGGGTGGACGGCAAGATGTACGACCTTGGCGACGACATCGAGCTTGATAAAAAGAAGAAGCACACCATAGAGCTTGTGGTGGACAGGCTCGTGATCAAGGCCGGGCTTGATCGGCGGCTGGCGGACTCGCTGGAAGTGTCGCTTAAAATGGGGGACGGGGTGACGCTCATCGACGTCAACGGCGAGAAAGAGCTCCTTTTCTCCGAAAAGTTCGCCTGCGTCCACTGCAACATAAGCTACCCGGAGATCACACCCCGGATGTTCTCCTTCAACAATCCCCACGGGGCGTGCCAGGAATGCTCCGGGCTGGGGGTGAAGCGTTATATCAGCGAGGACCTGGTGGTCCCGGATGTTTCGATTTCGTTGCGTCAGGGCGCCATACGGCCCTGGAGCCGCAAGACCTCCATTTACTATTCACAGATGCTGGAGGCCATCGCCTCGCACTATAACTTTTCCATGTCCACCCCGTTTGCCAAACTTTCCAAAAAGCACCGGGACGTGATCCTGCGCGGCAGCGGCGAAGAAGAGGTGAAATTCTTCTTCGAAAAGGAGAACCGCCGCCACTATTACATGGGAGTTTTCGAAGGGGTGATGGGCAACCTGGAGAGGCGCTACCGGGAGACCGACTCGGACGCCATCCGTGAGGAGATAGAAGAGTACATGCGGCTGGAGCCTTGCGCCCGGTGCGGCGGCAAACGCCTGCGGGACGAGGCGCTGGCGGTGCGGCTCAAGGACCGCTCGATAATAGACGTCTCCTCCATGTCCGTCAAAGAGGCGCTGGCGTACTTTGATTCGCTGGAGCTGGACAAACAGCGGCTGATCATCGGGCGGCGCATTCTAAAGGAGATCGTCGAACGCCTCGGATTTTTAAAGGACGTGGGGCTCGAATACCTTACGCTGGACCGGCCTGCGGCCACATTGTCCGGCGGGGAGGGGCAGAGGATACGGCTGGCCACGCAGATCGGCTCGTCGCTGATGGGGGTGTTGTATATTCTTGATGAGCCTTCCATCGGCCTGCATCACCGGGACAACCGCAGGCTCATAGAGACCCTTGTGCGGCTTCGCAATATCGGAAACACCGTGATCGTCGTCGAGCACGACAAGGACACGATCCTGGCCTCAGATTACGTGGTGGACCTGGGCCCCGGCGCGGGGGTGCATGGCGGCGAGGTGGTGGCGGCGGGGACGCCGGACGAGATCATGGCGGACAAAAATTCGCTGACCGGCGCCTATCTGTCCGGCAGGAAACGCATAGCCGTGCCGGCACAGCGGCGGAAGGGAAGCGGCGCCAAAATAGAGATCGAAGGTGCGGCGGAGCACAACCTGACCGGGTTTGACGTTTCCATCCCGCTGGGCGTGTTCACCTGCCTCACCGGCGTGTCCGGCTCCGGCAAAAGCACACTCTTGTTCGACATATTGTATAAATCGCTGGCGCGCCATTTCTGGGGCTCGCACGACCGGCCGGGGGCCCACAAGGCCATCCGCGGCCTGGAGCATATAGACAAGGTGATAGACATAGATCAAAGCCCCATCGGGCGCACCCCCCGCTCCAACCCCGCCACGTACACAGGCGTGTTCAACCTTGTGAGGGACCTTTATTCCAAACTCCCCGAATCGCGCAAACGAGGCTACCAGCCGGGGCGCTTCTCGTTCAACGTGAAGGGGGGGCGGTGCGAGGCGTGCCAGGGGGACGGGGTGATGAAAATCGAGATGCATTTCCTGCCTGACATATACGTCACCTGCGAAGTGTGCGGCGGCAGGAGGTTCAACCGGGAGACGCTGGAGATTGAACTTAAGGGCAAGTCCATCGCCGACGTGCTGGACATGACCATCGAGGAAGCCAATGAGTTTTTCCTGAACCACCCGGCGATAGAAAATGTGCTAAAGACATTGATCGACGTGGGGCTGGAATATATAAAGCTTGGCCAGTCCGCCACAACTCTCTCCGGCGGCGAGGCGCAGCGCGTGAAATTGTCCAAGGAGCTGTCCAAACGAGCGACCGGGCGGACACTTTACATACTCGACGAACCAACCACGGGGCTGCACTTCGAGGACATAAACAAACTCATCGAGGTGCTCAACAGCCTGACGGACGCCGGGAACACCCTGCTTGTGATCGAGCACAACCTGGAAGTGATAAAGACCGCCGACCACATAATTGACCTCGGTCCCGAGGGGGGCGACGGCGGCGGGAAACTTATCGCCACCGGCACTCCGGAGGAAGTGGCGAAGGTGGACGGATCGTACACCGGTATGTTCCTGCGGGAAGAGTTGGGGACGGGAAAAGGGAGTTCGAAAGGCGCGGCGCGCGGATGAGTGCGGATATTACCGTCAAATTCCACCCTCACGCCATGGAGCGGATGAAAGAGCGCGGCGCGGCTGAACAAGAAGTTGTCCTTGCCGTATAAAGAAGGGCGCAAGGAGCATGCGAGGCTTGGCAGGTGGAAATTTGATCGCTAGTTCGAATTTGGCGGCCAGTGGCATGGGAAGAATTATTCCAGAAAGCGTCTTGAAGTTATCGCGGTGATTGAAAATAGCTGTTGGACTGTGATAACCGTTGTCGTAAAATTTTATTGAGCGCGAAAGGAAGGGCGATGAAACTAACCTATGATCCCCGTTATAACATTGCGTATTTTTGCTTCCATGAAAAACCTGGGACCGTCAAGACCATACAGGTAAGCGAAGACCTGAACGTTGACATCGGCCCGGACGGCTCCGTTTACGGTATAGAATTGCTCAACGCCAACGAACAGTTGATGGCCGAAGACGAGGGGAAGCTTATCGTGATCAACGAGGCGGCTGGCGGAAAAAAAGAAATTGTTTTTGACAGGTGACTTTGACCCGCCGCATCCGTGTTGATTTCCAGTACCTCGGCGCAAACTACGCCGGGTGGCAGTGGCAGGACAACGCGCTTTCCATCCAGCAGGTGGCCGAAGAGGCGCTATCGAAAATCGTCAACCACACCGTCCGTTTCACCGCTTCTGGCAGGACGGACGCCGGTGTCCACGCAATCCGCCAGCCTGCGCATGTGGAGGTGGAAACGAGGATGGACGACAACTCGATCATGCGCGCCATGAACGCGCTGTTGCCGCCGGACATTGCGGTGACGAGCGTGGAAACTGTTCCCGGCGGCTGGCACGCGCGATTCTCGGCGAAAGAAAAAACTTACCGCTACGACATTCTAAACACGAAGGTCCGCTCTGTGTTCCTGCATGGCAGGGCATGGCTCGTTCATTCTCCGTTGGACATCGAAGCCATGCGCCGTGGGGCCGAATGTCTCGTCGGCGAGCATGATTTCTCGTCGTTCCGCTCCTCCGGCTGTTCGGCCAAGAGCCCTGTGCGGACGGTTTTCAAAGTTCAACTCACGCGCGATAGTGATTTAATAAGTTTCACTGTCACCGCCAACGGTTTTTTAAAGCAGATGGTGCGAAATATCGTGGGGACGCTCGTGGAAGCCGGGCGTGGCAAGATATCCCCGGAGCGGGTGAAACAGATGCTCGAAGCGCGGGACAGGACCGCCGCGGGCCCCTGCGCCCCGCCGGAAGGGCTTTACCTTGTGGACGTGGTCTATTAGGCCTGCGCCGGTCATCACTTTCCTGACCTTGCCCCGTCCGTGGCCGCAAGTTGCAAACCACGATACCCGCGTTATAGAATAAGCCTTTGTAATCTGAAAGAGTTTGAAGGACACATGAGCGACACGGCTACCGACAACAGTGAAAAGGCCGCCGGCCCGAAACGCAAGTTTCAGAGGATTGAGCGCCTCCCCCCGTATGTTCTGGCGGAGGTGACCAACATGCGCGTGATGGCAAGGCGCGCCGGTGAGGATATAATAGACTTTGGCATGGGCAACCCGGACATGGCCACGCCGCAGCACATAGTGGACAAGCTGGTGGAAGCGGCGGGCAATTCGAAGAACCACCGCTACTCGGCCAGCCGCGGCATAACCAAGCTGCGCCACGCCATCTGCGGGTGGTACAAGCGAAAGTTCGATGTGGACCTGGATCCCGAATCGGAGGCGATCGTCACCATCGGCAGCAAGGAAGGGATAAGCCACCTTATGCTGGCCATCACCTCGCCGGGGGACTCGGTGCTGGTCCCTTCGCCGACGTATTCCATCCACGCATACGCGGTGATCATCGCCAATGGGGACGTGATAAACGTCCCGTTGTCCACCGGCGCGGATTTTTTCGAGAACCTGAAGCACGCGTATGAGAGGACGTGGCCGCGGCCAAAGTCCATGATGATAAACTTTCCGCACAACCCGACAACAGTATGCGTGGACCTGGCGTTTTTCGAGAAGGTCGTCGCCTTCGCGAAAGAGCACGACATCATCGTGGTGCACGACCTGGCGTACGCGGAGATCGTGTTCGACGGGTACACGGCGCCATCTATATTGCAGGTTCCCGGGGCCAAGGACGTGGCGGTGGAGATGTACACTCTGTCCAAGACATATGCCATGCCCGGCTGGCGCGTGGGATTCTGCGTGGGGAACCCGGAGATCGTGGGCGCCCTGCAAAGGATAAAGGGATATCTGGACTATGGGATGTTCCAGCCGATACAGATCGCAAGCATCATAGCGCTAAACGGCCCGCAGGAGTGCGTGGAGGAGATACGGCAGGTTTACCAGGACCGGCGCGACGTGCTGGTGGAGGGCTTGAACCGGATCGGCTGGAAAGTGGAGAAACCGAAGGCCACCATGTTCGTATGGGCCGAGATACCGGATGAGTTCAAGAAAATGGGATCACTGGAGTTTTCCAAGCTGCTGTTGACCAAGGCGAAAGTGGCGGTGACCCCCGGCATCGGCTTTGGCGACGGAGGGGACAATTTCGTCCGCTTCGCCCTGGTGGAAAACGAGCATCGGACACGCCAGGCCATACGCGGCATCCGCGAAGCGATACGGCAGGGCTGATGGACTCGGTGCGGCTTGGGCTAATCGGGCTTGGCACGGTCGGGTGCGGAGTCATCAACCTTCTGGCCAAACACGGGCAAACGCTGGCGGACCGCTCCGGCGTAAAGCTTAAGATCACCCGCGCCGCCGCAAAAGGTTTTTCCAAAAAACGGGACGCGGACCTCGCCGGTATCGCCCTATCCATGGACCCGTTCGAAATTGTCCAGGCAAAGGATGTAGACATCGTCATCGAGGTGATGGGGGGAGAAAATCCGGCGCTGGAGCTTATCCTTGAGGCCATAAAAAACGGCAAGCATGTGGTCACCGCCAACAAAAGGCTTCTGGCGGTCCATGGCGAGAAAATCTACAAGGCTGTGGAAGACGCCGGGGTGGAGCTTGGGTTCGAGGCGGCAGTGGCCGGGGCTGTGCCGGTCATACGGTCCATCCGGGAGGCTTTCGCCGCGAACAAGATCGAGGCTGTGCACGGCATAATCAACGGCACTTCCAACTACATACTCTCCCGCATGAAAGATGAGGGGAAACCCTTCGGCGAAATATTAAAGGACGCGCAGGAGCTAGGGTATGCCGAGGCGGACCCTACGTTCGACGTGGAGGGGATAGATTCGGCCCACAAGATCGCTGTGCTGGCGGCATTGGCCTTCCAGACGCCGGTGGACTTCGCCGGAGTGTACACCGAGGGGATAAGCAAGATCACCCCGGAAGACATCGGCATGGCAAAAGAGTTCGGGTACACCATAAAGCTGCTTGCCATAGCCAAGCGGGTGAACGATTCGATAGACGTGCGGGTGCATCCGGCCATGATCCCGTCAAGCCACCCGATGGCGAACGTGAACGGGCCGCTAAACGCGGTGGAAGTGATCGGCGATTCGGCCGGGGTGAACATGCTGGTGGGGCCCGGGGCTGGCGCCGGGCCGACGGCGTCGGCGGTGATGGGGGATGCGTTGGACATCGCGGCTCGGATGGCGCGTGGCACGGCAGGCAAACGGCCGCCGCTTGCGATCCCTTCGGCGATGCGCAAAAAGATAAAGATGCGCCCCATCGGCGAGGCCCGATCCCGCTATTACATTCGCTTTTCCGTGCCGGACAGGCCCGGCGTGCTGGCGCAATTGGCCGGGGCGCTTGGGGAGAGCGGCATATCCATAGCCTCCATGATCCAGCGCGGGCGGGAGGAGAACACCCCCGTGAGCGTGGTCATGACCACCCACGTGGCGGTGGAATCGGATTTGCGCAAGGCTTTGGCGAAGGTGGACACCCTCAAGGTCAACGCCGCCCCCGCGATGGTGATACGGATGGAGGGGGAGTGATATAATAATTTCGTGAATAATCGCCACGATTCAGGCCGCCGGAGAATAAAATTATGAGACAAGTCCTGGTTTATCGCGGGGAGGATGGATTCTGGATCGCCGAATGCCCCAGCCTTCCCGGTTGCATTTCTCAAGGCGAGACAAGGGACGAAGCCATCACCAACGTCCGCGACGCCATCGAAGGGTATATAGAAGTTTTACGGGAGGATGGGGTTCCGGTTCCTGAAGAGAAATTTGACGCGATACTTATTGCGGTATGAGCGGTCTGACTATTAACGCAGGAATAGAAAGACACGAAGATTTGATGGAAGACGTTATAAAGGAATTTGAAATAAAATTACCAGCGAGAGACTTTATAGAAAAAGCTCACAACGTTTTTGAAATGGTCCGCACCTCAGATAATGGAGTTTCGAAGCTCAGAAATTTAGAAGGACAATGCAAAAAAATTATTGAAGAAATATTGCCGATAGCATCTTTTTTGGGTTATTTCGAAAGACCCGGATTGATTTTATATTGTCAGTATCACACTGGAAATCAAAATTATGATGCTAGATTATTTTGTGATGGGCCGTTGGTTGGAAGGGGATATTCAAAGGAATATTATTTGGAAGTTACGGTGGCGCAGCATGAGAATGAGCACTTGGTAAGAGAGTGCCTTGAAAAAGGAATAGCTTGTTTTGGCCCCTTGGGGATAACATCCACGGGAACGATAAATTCGGTAACCAGAAAAATTGAGTCTAAGCCTTGCGTATCTGATCCTCAAGAAACAATAGATAGGCATTTGCGTTATATCAAGGAAAGGATTGAGGCAAAACAGAAGAAAGAATACAAAAGTGATACATTCCTGATAGTGTCACTTTCAACTGACACTGTATTGATGAAAGAGGAATTGCTAGGTATTTTTCAACAAGTAGGCAATTTAGATTATTCACCGTTCTGTGGTTTATTTTTGGTCGATCATTTGAGTTACCAAAAGGTGTTATTCTGAAAAATATTTGTAAGCGAGTCTATTTTTATGCAAACCATCTCCCCCTCAACCCTCGACGAAATCACACGCCGCCTCGTGGACGAGTTCCATCCGCTTAAAATCATCCTGTTCGGTTCGCAGGCGGCTGGCGAAGCCGATGAAGACAGTGATGTGGACATCATGGTCGTGGCTGAAACAGATTTGCCGGCGCAAGAAAGATTTTGCGCCGCTTCCAAATCTCTTGCGGATTATCCTTTCGCCTTTGATGTCATTATAAAGACTCCGGAGGAATTCCGGCGCGGCAAATCGGTGGTGAATCACATCGTTTATTTCGCCGACAAATACGGCAAAGTGGTCTATGAACGAAGAGACGGCTGACGCCGTGCGCCAATGGCTGGCCAAGGCGGAAAGCGACATCCGGACTGTTGAAATATTGTTGCCCGACGCCGCCTGTCCCCGCGACGTAGTATGTTTTCATTGCCAGCAATATGTTGAAAAGCTGCTCAAGGCATTATTGACGTTGCATGGAATCGAAGCTCCGAAGACCCACAATTTGAGGCGCCTTATTCAATTGGCCGTGTCGAACGTTCCAGAACTCAACGATCTGATTGATGATTCCGACAGACTGACGGAACATGGAGTGACATGCAGGTATCCGGATGACTGGCGGGAAATTGGAACCGAAGAAATGGAGCAGATGATCCGCCTGGCAAGGAAATTTGGCGCAATACTTGTTCCGAAGCTCAACGCATAGACAATAAATCCATTTCTGATCCCATGGTAACGTCAAGTCTTTTGTGTCAGGGCAAAAGGGGTAAAACTGTCCTTTGATTCCCCCTTCCGCCCATCCTTAAGTCCGCTTCCCAATCCCTCCTTTTCTATGCCATACTTTATCTTTAGGGTTTTACAGGTTAGTAAACAATGAGTTCGAAAAAATACGTTATCCTGCTCGGCGACGGGATGCCGGACTGGCCAAGCGCGGAGCATGACAATAAAACGCCGCTTATGATGGCCCATACGCCCAATATGGACAGGCTGGCCCGGGAGGGTTCCGCTGGGTCGGTGATGACCACTCCCGATGGATTCGAGCCGGGGTCGGACGTGACCAACATGAGCATCATGGGCTATGACCCGGCGCAATACTACACCGGCCGCGCCCCGCTGGAGGCTGCTGCCATGGGAGTGAAACTCGGCCCGGACGACGTGGCGTTCCGCACGAACCTTGTCACCCTGCGGCTGGACACGGAGGGGGTGATAATGGACGATTTCTCCGCCGGGCATATCGAGACGGACGATGCGCGGGAGATCGTGGCCGATCTGCAAAAAGAAATGGGGGACGATACTGTGTCGTTCCATCCCGGCGTGTCATACCGCCACCTGATGGTGTGGAAAAACGGCGTCAGCGATTTTAAGCTGACCCCGCCTCATGACATATCGGACAAACCGGTGAACGGCCATCTGCCAACCGGCCCCGGGTCGGACAAGCTTTTGGACCTTATGAACCATTCGCAGATGTTTTTGAAGAACCACAAGGTGAACGCCCGCCGCAAGGCCGCCGGTAAAAAAGAGGCGAACAGCGTGTGGTTCTGGGGGCAGGGGAAGGCGCCTTCCATGCCGACGATGAAACAGCGCGAAGGGCTTTCCGGCGCGATGATAAGCGCGGTGGACCTTATGCGCGGCATCGGCTCGTACGCCGGGCTTGAAATTATAAAAGTCCCCGGCGCCACAGGCTGGATAGACACGAACTATGAAGGCAAAGCCCAAGCCTGCCTCGACGCTTTGAAACATGTGGATTTCGTGTTCGTCCATGTGGAATCGCCGGACGAGTCCGGCCATGCCGGATCGTGGGACTACAAGGTGCAGGCCATATCCGATTTTGACAAGCGGATTGTCGGCCCCATCGTGGAAGGGCTGAAGGCCATGGGAGATTACCGCGTGATGGTATTGTCCGACCATCCCACCCCCGTGGCGCACAAGACCCATACGCTGGAGAAAGTGGTCTTTGCTGTCTATCCGGCGATAGACAACGTCCACGCGGACCAGTTCGACGAACGGATACGCGAAAGCTCGCCGCTGAAATTTGAAAGCGGCGTGGAGTTGTGGAAGTATTTCAGAAATGGCTAAGCTGGAAAACAAGGGAGTTGAATCGTAAAGTGGCATTAATCGTCCATAAATACGGCGGCACGTCTGTCGGGTCGCTGGACCGCATAAAACATGTGGCGCAGAAAGTGAAAAAGGCGCGGGAGAACGGGGACAAGATCGTCGTGGTCGTCTCCGCCATGTCGGGGGTCACCGACGGGCTTATAAAACAGGCGCACGAACTGGCCGGGGATCCGGTGGAGCGTGAGATGGATTTGCTGATGAGCTCCGGGGAGCGGATATCGGCGGCGCTGGTGGCCATCGCGCTTAACAACATCGGTGTGCCGGCGGTATCCTTCACCGGCAGGCAGATAGGGATGATAACCGACTCGTTCCACATGAAGGCCCGGATCAAGCGGATCACCGGGGAGAAGCTGCGCGACGCGCTGGCGGCCGGCAAGGTTGCCGTGGTTGCGGGATTCCAGGGGGTGGACGAGGCGACAGGCTCCGTCACCACCCTTGGCCGGGGCGGATCGGACACATCCGCGGTGGCCATCGCGGTTGCGATGAAGGCGGACGTTTGCGAAATATACACCGACGTGGACGGGGTGTACACCACAGACCCGAACGTGGTGCCCGGCGCCCGGCGGATAGACGCCATATCCTTCGACGAGATGCTGGAGATGGCAAGCCTTGGCGCCAAGGTGCTGCAGATACGCTCCGTGGAGTTCGGCAAGAAGTACAATATGCCCATATATGTAAAGTCGACGTTCATTGATGGAAAGGGAACGCTTGTGACATCCGAGATAAAGGAAATGGAGGACGTTCTGGTGTCCGCCGTGGCTTTCGACCGCAACCAGGCGAAAATAACCGTGACGGGGGTGCCGGACAAGCCGGGCGTGGCCGCCTCGATCTTCGGCAGGGTGGCCGAGCGGGAGATCAACGTGGACATGATAATCCAGAACGTGTCCGACCACGGCACGACAGACATATCGTTCACGGTGCCGCGCAGCGAGTCGAAAAAGGCGATAGAACTGCTCGGGCCTGTGATAAAGGAGATCGGGGCGCGGGAAATCACTTCCGACGACCAGATCGGCAAAGTGTCCATAATCGGCGTGGGGATGCGCAGCCATTCGGGCGTGGCGGCGAAGTCCTTCAAGTCGCTGGCGGACGCGGGGATAAACATAATGATGATATCCACCTCGGAGATTAAGGTGTCGCTCATCGTGGCGGCGGAGGAGGTGGACAGGGCCGTGCGGATACTGCACGAGACGTTCGAGCTGGCCCGGCCCGCCGCCGAACGGACGCATAAACCGGGAAAGAAGTGATGAATAATAAATTGAAAAAGAAGCAAAAGCTCTATCCTTCGTTAGAGCAAGGGCAGGCGGATTGCTTTATAGCTGATGAAACGGCGGATTATGGTACGACCACGCCGTTTGCTACGTATTTCCAAAATCAGGAGCCATACGTTAAATTGCTAAAAGGCGATTGCATTGAAATCCTGAATAAGGCGCGCGAGAATAGCGTTGATATGATTTTTGCCGATCCTCCATATTTTCTTTCTAATGGAGGTATTACTTGCCACGCAGGTAAAATGGTTTCAGTAAATAAGGGGAAATGGGACAAGTCAAAGGGAGCCGTTGAGAACCACAATTTTACCCTAAGATGGCTAGCTGCATGCCAAAGGATTCTCAAGCCCAATGGAACTATTTGGGTGTCTGGAACCACTCATATTATTTACTCCATTGGTTATGCTATGCAAGAATTGGGTTATAAAATACTCAATGATATTATTTGGCACAAACGGAATCCTCCACCAAACTTGTCTTGTCGGTATTTTACTCATTCTACTGAGATCGTTCTTTGGGCTGCGAAAAATGAGAAAAGCAGACACTATTTTAATTATGATTTGATGAAGAGTATCAATCATGGCAAGCAGATGAAGAATGTTTGGGAAATTAACGCTCCGCGTTCTGATGAAAAGGGATTTGGCAAGCATCCTACGCAAAAACCGATTGCTTTATTAAAGCGGCTTTTGCTAGCTTCTACACAAGAATCTGATTTAGTTATTGATCCTTTTAGTGGGAGTTCAACCACTGGTGTTGCCGCTGTTATGCTTGGTAGGAAATTTGTTGGGATTGATTTAGAGGATGAATATTTAGAATTGTCAAAAAAGAGGTTAACTAGTGCGATTTCATCATGCGTATCGGATTTGTACCATTCAAACCAGTTGCCGACTCATCGGCCTTTAGTCGCTTCTGGCGCAGAATAAATCATATTTAAGTTAGGACGGAATGCAATGGCAAACGGCAGATCTTGGAAAAAGATATTTGATGATTATGACATTCTTAATCACGATTTTGATGAATCCCCTTTTGATATTTCAGCTACCCAAATTAAAAAAGCTTGTCAGAATTTTAAAGAAACTGGAGAAAAGGAGGTGCGAATACTATGCAAACAAGACACAAGAACGGATAGACCCGATATCTTTACAGAAAACGGCCTCTTTTTATTACCTGTTAAAAACGGGCACTACAAAATAATTAAGGGCGAAGGTTACGTCGATATTCCTGAAATTTACAATGAAACAACCGGTTATAGTTCAAAGATTGATTTTCAACTTGAAACAGCAAAGATTGGTGATTCTGAAATGCAACACCTTGATTATGCTTATGCCACAAGTTTGATAAGGACGTTTACGGACGATCCCTCACTTGTGTTAACTATTCGGGGTAGAAAATACACTCCGAAATTTAGGTTTTTTGTTGGTAAACATCTAATTGAAGCTTCAAGCGTTCAAACAGAGGTTGATGCCGGATATGAAGGTAAAAATCAAATAGTGCTTGTTGAAGCAAAAAATATAAATGCAACTAATATTATTATCCGTCAACTGTACTACCCATATAGGCAATGGCAGGCGCATACTAATAAAAAGGTTGTTACGCTTTTCTTCGAAAAGGCCAAAGGGGAAGAGGTTTATTCAATATGGCAATTTGAATTTACAGAGAAAGAAGGTTACAACAGTATAATATTGGTTAAATCCGGAAAGTATAAAATTGAGTAGAATAGCTTGTTCTTTAGAAAAACTATGAAAGATTCTAAACGAATATTTATCTACGACACCACCCTTCGCGACGGGGCGCAGGCGGAGGACATAAGTTTTTCGCTGGACGACAAGCTGCGCATCGCCCAGGCGCTGGACGATTTCGGCGTCCACTATGTGGAAGGCGGATGGCCGGGATCAAATCCGCGTGACGCGGCGTTTTTCCGTGAAGTGAAAAAGCTGAAGCTGAAAAACGCCAGGGTCGCCGCGTTCGGCTCCACACATCATCACAAGAACAAACCGGCGGACGACCATAACGTGCGCTTGCTGCTGGAGGCTAAAACGCCGGTGGTCACCATCGTCGGCAAAAGCTGGGACATGCAGGCCGAAGTGGTGCTCGGCGTGCCGCTAAAGCGCAACCTTGAGTTGATACGGGACACCATCGCCTATCTATCAAAACGGGTGGACGAGGTGGTGTTCGACGCGGAACACTTTTTCGACGGTTACAAAAGCAACCCCGCATACGCCATTGAGACCTTGCAGGCGGCCCTGGACGGCGGAGCGAAGTGCCTGTGCCTGTGCGAGACCAACGGCGGAGCGCTCCCTTTCGATGTGGAGCATGCCGTGCGCCAGGTGGTGGAGGCCTTCCCCCGCGCGGCGATAGGGATCCATTGCCACAACGATTCGGACAACGCCGTGGCCAACACCCTGGTGGCGGTGCGGGCCGGTGCGCGGCAGGCGCAGGGGACCATCAACGGATTCGGCGAGAGGTGCGGGAACGCCAACCTGTGCTCCATAATCCCGAACCTGCAGCTTAAGATGGGCTATAAATGCGTGCCCGCCGCCAACCTGAAAAAGCTGAAGGAACTTTCAAGCCTGGTGTATGAGCTTGCCAACATGTCCCAAAGGCCGCACCAGCCATACGTCGGGCGCTCGGCCTTTGCGCACAAGGGGGGGATACATGTGGCCGCCGTGCGCAAAAAGACCGCATCATACGAACACGTCTCCCCGGAGACGGTTGGAAACGTCCGCCGTGTGCTGGTGTCCGACCTTTCGGGCAGGGGTAACATCCTCACCAAGGCCGAGGAGTTCGGCATCGACCTGAACAGCAAGGAAGAGGCGACCCAGCGCATACTCCACCAGCTGAAGGAAATGGAGAACGAAGGGTTCCAGTTTGAGGGGGCGGAGGCTTCGTTCGAGCTTCTGATGCGAAAGGCCCTTGGGCAGTGGAAAAAGAAGTTCGAGGTGGAGCGCGCCCGCGTCGTCTCCAACTTTTCCGACGCGGAAGGGACCAATTGGGCGGAGGCCGTTGTGAAGCTGAAGATGCCCGACGGCGCCGAGACCCACTCCGTGGCCGAAGGGAACGGCCCGGTGAACGCGCTGGACAAGGCGCTGCGGAGCGCGTTGATAAAATACTATCCGAAACTGGCCGAAGTGGAATTGCACGACTTCAAGGTGCGTATTCTCGACGAACGGTCCAAGACGGCGGCCCGCACGCGCGTTTTGATAGAGTCCGGCGACAGCGAGGGGCGCTGGGGGACGGTCGGCGTTTCCCCAAACGTGATAGAGGCCAGCTGGCAGGCGCTCGTGGACAGCCTTGAGTACAAGATGCAGAAGGACATGGGCAAGAAGGGGCGGAAAGGCCCGCGCTGATCCTGCCACGGCGATACGGCGCTGTATAAGTCTATCCCGCCGCCGCAAGAAACGATTCTGTAATCAGGCGAGCCGTCGAGGCTCCATTAACGGTGTGGGCAATTCGCTGTGGCCGCGCCACTCGCTGTGGCCGCGCCACTCGCTGTGGCCGCGCCACCCCGCGCTCCGGTGGAGCAGGAAACCGCCTCTCCTTGCAGGGGCGGGTTTCAAACCCGCCCATTTCAAAAAAATCTCGTCAGTAAAAACAATTGCCCAATTCGCTATAAAAACCTACAATAAGCCCGTGTTTAGTGTCACCCTGAGCTACGCGAAGGGTCTCCTTGAATCGGGATTCTTCACTGCGTTCAGAATGACAAATGCTGTTGAGGGGCCTACGAAAAAAACGCCGTAAAGTTTTCATAAACAAAAAGGGGAATGATCACATGAAACAATCGCGCGGCAGAATTCTTGCTTCTCTCTCTCTCTCTCTCTCTCTCTCTCTCTTCTAATACGTAAATTCACAACCATCACGTGATGGTTTTCCGTTGTAGGGGCACGGCGCGCCGTGCCCCTACTGATGATCGCCCTCACAGCCTGCGGCGGCGGCGGCTCATCAACCGCCAGTTCCAGTTCGTCCAGTTCTTCCGGCGGCGCGGACTATGTCGTTGTCAACGGTGTGAAATACACTTGCGGCGACAGCACGAAAATGGCCACCCATTGCACCGCGTTCAACACCAGCGGCGAAGTCCTCGTCCAACCCGCCGGCGCCACCATCACGTCGGGGGCGGTGGGATGGAGCGATGAAAGCCAAGGCTTCATGTTTTTTGGATTCCCCAACGGCGACAGAATTGGCTGGGCATCCAGCTATCCAAATGGATTGGGCGTCATTTACAACAACAGCTCATCCGAGGGTGTTGGTTTTGACGGTGTTGGCAGTAATGGCTGGTATCTGAATTACTGGTGGGAAGAGTTCAATGGCGGTTTCATCGTCGGCTGGTGAACCGCTAGGGGGCAACCGCAATGGTTTTGGGGGAGGATTAGCGCTCACCGGGGTGTTGTAGCCCGAAGGGCGGTCACCCCGGTGTCCTCTATCGTGATACGAGGAGTCCGGGGTGACGCGCTTACGCGCTTAAACACCCCGGACAGCGATTCGCCCCCCCTGGGAGCGCGGGGTGGCGCGGCCACTGCGATATCACCAGCGCGTTGCCTCACGGGAAAAGGTAACCGAAGGGGGCGTGGATTTTCGCCTCATGGTTCATTGGCCCATAACTCATTAAAAAGCCTCCTGAGTATTTTTTCAAATTCTTTTCTCAAGTGGAAGGGATTGAGCGTGCCA
>JACRLM010000067.1 GCA_016235255.1 Nitrospinota bacterium
AAATCCATTCTTCCCTTGCCAGTTTTCCCGTTACCGTTTACTCTTTTCATGTGACCTCCTTGCTTTCCGTTGTTTTCGTTCAAAAACATGGTAGCAGGTGAGGTCATACCTTCGTTTCAACTAAGTTTAGGACACTTTCATGCGAGCAGGCTCATATCAACATATCCCAGACCTCTTCCCATCAAATGGAATCTCTCGATAACTCCCATCACCTCTTCATGTTCCGCCACTGACGCTTGGGGCAGATCATGGAGCAACGAAAGTATTATGCGCCTGTTCTTCAGATTCCCACATGCCAATTCGCCGATAACGAACGGATGACTGGCCACTTCACCGTCATTGAGCAGTTTTTCGAGGCCTGTATTCCCCTCGCGGAAATGCTCCACCCACACAGACGTGTCAACAAGCGTCATCACGCCTGCCAGCGCTTCTCCTGCGTGGTATCGCAGCCAGTTTCTTCTCGGATCCTCCCAGGGTGGCAAGCCGTTTTCCGCTTTCCATAGCTATCAGCGATTTGAGCCCAAGTTTCACCAGCGATGTTTTTTCTTTTACTCCGGTCAGCCTGGACGCCTTTTCAAGAAGGTTATCCTCAATGTTCAAAGTTGTTCTCATATATTTGTCTCTTGCTTTAAGTATGCTTGTTCGTATGTATTAATATGCATCTTTTGTGTGATGCAGTCAAACATTCAGGGTTGGCCCGGGCGGCTAATCCCATAGCCTACCCGCGCTAAAATCCTAAAAACTCCAGCCCAGCGTCGCCGCGTACTGGGTGTAGTTGCCGTCCCCTTTCACTCCGGAAAGGTTCACCTCCGTCCCGGTAAGCGTCCGGACCTGCACACCAAGGCTCATCCTGCCCCATATCCTGTATGCGATCCCCGCCACGCCGAAAAGCCCGGAGCGCCAGTTGTCCGTCGCCTCGTCGTTTGCGCTTGTGGTGGTGGTGGTGGTGGTGCTGGTGGTAATGGTTGTTGTCGCGGTTGACAAGTCCGCGGGATCGTCGTTGGTTGTGGTGGTGGTGGTCTGGACCGTTGTCGTGGTGGTTCCGCTTGTGGTGGTGGTTGTTGTCGTGGCCGACGAGGGGACCGATGTGGCCTGGTAAGTGTTCGACGTGCTGGTGGTGGAGGTATTTGCCGTTGTGGAGGCTTCTTTCACCTTCACGCTTATCCACGCCGCCCCGGCGGCGCCATATATGGTCAGGTCATCGATGGCCACGCTGGCCTTCAGCCCGGCGCCAACCTCCGACGTAGTGGTCGTATTGTTGATGGTGGAGCTCCTCGATCCGCTGGAGGTTACCGCCACCGCGTCCTTGGTGGACGACAATGCGCTAAAAAACGGCTTGATCAGCCAGCCGGGCCTGCCTATCTCCAAATCAATCCCGACGGCGGGCTGGGCTTCGGCGGGAGCGTAATATCTGGTGGTCAGGTTCCTCTGCCCAAACAGCACATCAACCGCGCCGCTATAGCCCGATGGCGTCTCCACCTGGGCCGTGGCCAGCATCGGCATCAAGCTGAGGCTTCCGGATTTTGCGGGCTGTCCTGATGGCGTCTCCTGCGCGGAAGAATGCGTTGGCGCCAAAGCCAGCGACGCCAGCGCAAGAATCAATGTCAGCTTGTTTTTTATCATTTGGCGCAAAGCTCCATCACTGTTATCTGGAAAGGGCCTCTATTCTTTTTAACGCCTCGCTCCGCTGCTTTTTATAGGCGCCGGAGCGCTCTTCGGACGTGGCGATAAACTTGCGGTAGGCGTTGAGCGCCTCGTCCTTTTTGCCAAGCGCATCGGAGGAATATGCCGTGTTCAGCCACACTTCGGGCATTGCGGGCGCCGTTTTTTCCGCTTCCTTCAAGTACTGCAATGCGCTCTCGTTGCTGTTCTTCTGCTGTTCCACCACGGCCCGCTGCACCAAAAGCCTTGGTTGGGCGGGGTCCAGCGCCAGCCCCTGGTCCAGATAGTTTTTAGCCGCGTCCAGCTTCCCCTGGCCAAGATACGCCGTCCCCATCAGCAAACACGGCTCCCAGTTTTCCATCGGCGCGGCGAACAGGGGTTGAAGCGTCTCCGAAGCCAGGTCATACGAGCCTGACGCCAGAAGCTTTTTCGCTTTGAGCACCCTTTCCTCAGCCTGTGGGCTCAGTTTGGATGGAGCTTTAACCCTGGATTTTGGTTCTTTCACCGGGCCTTTCATTTTTTTTCCCGCGCCCGCGCCGGGCGCCATCGGCTCCTGCGCTATATTAGCTTCCGCAAATACCTTGTTATGGTCGATCTTCGTCAATATAAGCTTCGCCGGATTTCCCTTCACGGTCTCCACATGAAGCTTTGCGCTTATCGCGGCCTGGGCATCCTTTATTTTCCCGTCAGGCGGGACCGCCAAAAGGTAATATGACGGCCGTCTTTCATACGTTCCCTTCACGGTGAACGCCCCCAGTTCCCTGCCGACCTGATAAAGCTTTTTGAGCGCAGCCTCTTCGTTTGTGTATGTGGCGATCAGGAACACGAACCTCTTTTCCGGCATGGACCGCAATCCCGCCTCCCATATGGCCGGGGCCTCGCCCAACCCCTTGTCCGACACCGCTTTCCATCCACCTTCCAGCCATTCGATATTTTCAATAACAGGCTCGGCCTGTTTGGTTTGTGACGGCGAAGGTTGTTGAGCTGTGACGGTTGGCGCCGATGGTTGTGGCTTCACCATCTCCTTCACGGCCACGGCCGTGACCGCCTCCGGCTTGGGTTGCGGGGCCGCAACCGGAGCCGCCGGGGTTTGTTCAACCGTTGCCGGTTGTGCTTGTTCCGCCGGTGGAGCGATCGCCTGTTCCGGTTGTTGAACGGGCGCCGCCGGGGCCAGCGGCAGTGGCGTGGACTGAGCCGCCAGTTTTTGCGCCACCTTCATTTTTTCTTTTTGCAGGAAATCCAGCCCGACCCAAAGCCCGGCGCCAAGGACCAGCATGACAGCGATGAATGCTATATACGCTGTCTTGCGTTTGCCGCCTGGCTTCCTGTCCCCATCCTCACCACCCAACTGGGGCAGGGGTGGGATGTACGCCCCTCCGGTGGACGCCGTGCCGCTTCGCTGTTTCTGGAGCTTTGTAAGTGTGTCTTCTATTATGCTCATGCTACTCGGTTGAATTGGTGACTTCCCTGGCGGCCCGGATCACCGCCAGCGAACCGGCGGTCTTTCTCCCCTTCGAATACGCCGCCAGCATCGCCCTGTCGCATATCTGGTTGATGCGCCTGGGGGCGCCGCCGCTTAAATTATGCACAAACAGCATGGCGGACATGCTGAACTTGAAATTGCCCGCGGATTTGGCAACCTTTATCCTGTGCCTGATATACTCCATTGTCTCCCTGCGCGTGAAAGGGACAAGCCGGTATCGCACGCTGATCCTCTGCGCCAGCGGCCGCAGCTCTTTTAGCGACAGCGTCTTTTCCAGCTCCGGCTGGCCGACAAGGATAAGGTAGATAAGCTTTTCCTTTTCCGTCTCCAGGTTGGAAAGCAACCGAAGGCCTTCCAGAAGTTTCGGGGTGAACCTGTGCGCCTCGTCAAGTATCACCGCCACCTTTTCTCCCCGCGCCGCCAATGCCAGCAGCGTTTTGTATATTTCCCGCAAAGGCTCGCCATAGCTGGAGCTTTTAAGCCGCTCACCGGTCAGGTCGTGATAGATCGCGTTGAGAAGCTCCACATACGTCGGCGTGGGATTGAAAATATACGCCGTCCGTATTCCCGGCGGCGTGTTCTTGAGAAGCTGTCGGCACAGAAGGGTCTTGCCAAGCCCCACCTCGCCGGTGAGCAGGGTGAATCCGCCGCTCCCCGTGGCCAGGCCGTATTGAAGGTGGGTGAGCGCCGTCATATGCCTGCTGCCGGGGTAGAAATACGAGGTGTCCGGCGTGATGGAAAAAGGGGCCTCCCGGAATCCCATCTCGAAATAGCAGGAGTTTATGTCCACAGCGTTCATAATCTTAATTCCTCGCTATCCTGGGCGATATGAACACCACCAGCTCTTTTTTGGCCTTGTTCGTGTATTTGCCGCGGAACAGCGCGCCAATCCCCGGTATGTCCCCCAAAAGCGGCACACCCCTGTTCGTGTCGTTCGTCTCTTCCTGTATCAGGCCGCTTATCACCGCCATCTCCCCGTCCTTTAGCCGCACCAAAGCCGACGATTGCTTTATCTCCACCGATGGGGCGTTTGCTGTATTGTTTGGCGATGTATACCACTCCAATAGTCTTGTCACCACTGGTGATACGTCCAACATGATCCATCCATCCGCCGATATCTGAGGAGTGATCGAAAGCACGGTGCCTATGGTTGTGTAGTTTGTTGTTGAACTATAATTAGGGTTGCCATTCGGATCGTAAGTAATCGTTGTCGTGAAATATGGCACTTCTTTTCCTACTTTTATTAGCGCTGTCTGATTATTTAATGTCAGTATCTTTGGTTGAGAAACGATTCTAATTTCCCCTTGCTCTTTCATTGCATTTAAAATCGCGTCAAAGTCTCCTCGAGCATAAGTTATGGCTATTGTAGGATTCTTACTCGATGTGCCAACAGGACTTATAAGAGGCGTGTCAGTCGGAGTTCCGAATTGATTACCAACTATGTTCGCCGATCTTATATATCCAAGATTACCGTCTATGTATATCTTGTTCCAGTTTATGCCAAGAGAGAAATCGTCGCTCAAGCTAACTTCGTATATCTTTGCCTCAATCTCTACTTGACGTAAAGCTGAACTAGTTAGGTTGTTTATAAAATCTTCTACCAGCTTAACGTTAGAGCTATAGTCCCGCACTTGAATCATGCCTGAAAGCTGGTTTATAACCACCTTGGCCTTTTCGGAAAGCATACCCTTGATTTGATCTTTAAGATCATCCCAGAATTTTGTTTTGGATTCTTGGGTAATACTTATATCGCCTGATTGACCACCACTACCGCTCTTACCGCTGCCTGATGTTACTTGAACTGTCGTGGTTCCTTTTCCTCCCCGATTCAACCAAACATAATCAATAACAAAAGTTTTAGTCTTAAATTCACGTACACGAATCAGACCACCTTCTTCTTCCCAATAATAATCATACGAATCAAGAATTGCCTCCATAGCTTTCTTAAAGGACAAACCTCTAAAGCTTACAGTTATTTTGCCTTCGACCTTGCGATCAGGAAGAATATTCAATTTGTACTTTGCCCCAAAGCGCGCAAGGGCGCTTTTTATTTCCTCTTCATCATAACTTATAAAAGTATAGGAGCTATCTGGCGGAAGCGGGGCCTCCGCGCCATCGGCGGAGCTCGTCTCGTCCAGCAGCATCCTGTCCCGCAGGTTTATCGGCGGAGCCTTGCCGGCCGGCCCGGCCTTCGCCGCTCCATCGGCGGCCGCTTCCGGTTTCGGCTCGACGGTGGCGCATCCGGAGGTTGACACGACGGCGGCCATCATCATCACAATCGCCACCGCGGCGTTTTTCAATCTGTCGCTTCTTGATTTCATTTTGTTAACATCGTTCATTGGCCTGGTTTATTGAATTCCTTTGAATGCGGCGGAACCTGGGCCGCCCCGGTTCCAGGCGAAGGTGATGGTCTCGCGTCCCAACGGCCCCGCCACCGTCACCTCTTCCGGCGCGATGCCGATCACCCTGTAATTATCAACGTTCTGCCCCACCTTCACAAATGATTTATTGATGCTGGCCGCCCTGTAGCCCGGCTCTATCACTATCGCGGTAAGTTGCAGCATATCTTTCGCCTGTTTCGGCCTCTCCGCCGCCGCCCCAATCGGCGAAAGCGGGACCGAACTGAACGGATCCCGCCTTGGCGCGGGCGCCCATCCCGCCGCCGAATAGTCAATCGCAAGCGCCGCCGTCACCACTGGCGCTGCCGGAGCTTTGCCGGGTGTGGCCGCTCCCGCGTCGGCCACCTGCTCCGGCGGCGGGGCGCTTTTGGGCATCAGTGGCCGTATCACGTTTATGTAAACGATGAGCGCCGCCACCAGCGCCATCGCCCCCACCACTATTGGATTGTTAAGAAGCCGCTTCATGCCTTGCCGTCTCCGTGGCCGTCTTCTGCTCTTCCATAAGCCCGCCGCCGTCTCCCGTGAATCCGACCCATATTTCCAGCCGCGCGTCCATCTCCGAGGCGCTCTCTCCGCTTCCAGTCATCGCAACGTTCCGTATGTCCGCCCCTGCGTAGAATTTCTCTATGTCCCGCAGAAACTCCATGAACTCCATGTAGCCTGCTTTTCTTGACGCAACCTGCGGCGCCCCGCCGGCCGCATTCACCGCCGCTCCGCTTTTAAGCTTTATGTTCACCGGCACAACGGCTATGGCGCTCACGTCCTCCAGCGATTTCATCTTGTCTATCGTGTATGTCATCCCCACGCCGGCCGCCGCCGCCCGGTCGCTCAAAAACTCCAGCCACGCCGATACGTCCTCGTGGTTCTTGAACAGCACATTGCGCAACGCGCTCCACGCCGCCTCGGTCTTTTCCACCTCCTGCTGCGGCCATGACAATTTGTACCTGTCCAGCTCGGAGTCCAGCGCGTAGATTCCGGCGATATCCACCCCGATCTTTTTTATCATTGGATACCGGAACGCCAGCGAAAACCAGATTATCCCCACCGGCACGGCCAGCGCCGCCACGAGCATAACCCGCCCCTTCACGTCCGGATGGAACAGTTTTGAGCCGACGACGTCCAGAAATTCCAGCGCTTTTTTCTTCATCGTATTTTTCCCGACATCACAAACTTGCTTTTCCCGGAGGAACCCGCCACCCCTTTCATAAGGTCCTCGGTCCACTTCTCCCGCCAGCCTTTCACCACCGTCATGTGATACGGCCCGTTCGCAAGCTCCGCCTCGAATTCCTTGAGCGACTTGGCCGCGTCCGTGTGCCCCTTTTCCTCGTTCCCTTCAAGCTTCACCGTCCAGCCCCCCTCGTCGGCGGTTATCTCCGCCTTGGTCAGCGAAAGGCCGTCCGGCAAAACGTTTCCAAGATATCCGAGAAGGTATGCCGGGGCAGGGGGCTTGCGGTTCTTGTCAAACTTGTCCGTTGAGGTCTTCATCACCACATACCGCCGCGCCTTGCCCTCCCACTCGTCATGCTCTTTTGATATGTCCGAGAACATGGACCTGGCCTTTAAAAACGCCGTCCGTTTGGAAAGGATCATATACTCCATCAGCGCCGCCCAGCCAATGGCCACCACCCACAGCGCCGCCACCATCCCCGCCATCACCTTCACCATCAGGTCGCGCCGATGCTTGGTCTGCACCCCAATAGGGATCAGGTTGCTTTCGTCCTTCGGCAATATCTTAAGCGCGGCCTTGATAAGCTTCTGGTCGCCAAACGCTATCCCCGCTGGCTCCACCGGCACGTCCACCCTCGGCCCGATGGAACTGACAAATTCCTCCGGAAACCCGCCGAGCAGATACACTTTCGCCGCAGCCGCGCCGAACTGCTGCTTTGCGAAAAGCAGCGACCGGTTAAGCTCCCTTCCGGGCCTGTCGAAATCTTCTTCTTTCGCGGTGTCGCAATTCAGGAACCGTTCGAAAAGTATGGACCCGTCCCCCCGGCCTATCACCAGCGCCAGCTTCGGGCCTGCCTGGGTGACAAAGCCTGCCATCTCTTCGTTTTCCTTCAAAAGCTTTGGCGCCTGCCTCCCCATCACCGTGATAAGCGGGAACATCTGGAGCGGGTTGAATCCCATCTCCTGGCATATCTTGATTATCCCGTTCAGGTACGCCGCTTCCACGATGTTCAGGATTATCACGCTCCCACCCTTTGGGGAGTCCGCCTTGGCGTAGCTGAACATCGCGGGGCCTTCAAACGTCTTCTCCTGCTCCACGCGGCGGTTCAGAAAAAGTTTCAGGTCGCGCTTCGACAAGGTTGGCGCCTGCACGAACACGTGGTTCACATGGTCGTTCTCAATGACGAAGCTTATGAAGCTGTGGGTGTATTTGAGTTTTTCGACGGTCTCGGTGAGGGCGTTCTTGAACGAATCAAGATCGTCCACCGGGTCCGGGCAGTCCCATTGCGCTCCGGTCTCCCCCCTGTGGAACACGGAGGCTGTGAACCTCCCGAACAAAAGGCTTACGCCGAGGATGTTAAGTTTCATTTACGCCAACCTATCCTGTTTCTCCCCCTGCCAGAGGGGGAGTTGCTCCGAAGGAGCCGAGGGGGTGGGAGTTTACGATAATTGTTTTACCACCCCTGCGGCTTGCGCCGCCACCCCTCCTTGTAAAGGAGGGGAAAGATGAACCACGCCTCATCCCCATCATCGCCCCCACATCGCCGGCGGCCCTGGCGAGAACCAGAAACTGTCGGAAGCGTTAACGAAGTACACAGAGATAGGAGTAGTGGAGGTGTCCCTCTCGTACAAATTTAGCTTGGTTTTTTCCAGAGCGTATATTGTAGCGGGAACATCCACATTTATTGCCTTTAGGCCATCATCATCAAGACTATAACCAGTTGTGGCCGAATAATCGACCTCCACATCCACCGTGCCGGAAGCGGATGCGGAAGTAGCTGATACAGTCATCCACGTAACCGTATTATCAACAACTGTTGAACCAGCGGCGACTGGCCACGCCGGAGCTGTTGCCGCACTTGTGCCGCCAACTGACGCAATGTAGTAAAAACCGTTGTATGGGCTTGAGCTCACGACCTGACCTGTAAAATAAACCGTGTTTGCCACCCATATCGCATATAACGGATGAGTTAAAGTCATTGTTACATTTAAGGGCGCTGAAGCGGTAAGGCCACTCATACACCACCCTGTTGCTCCAGTACAAGTTGCGCCAACTCCAGTAGCGCAACTTCCACCGTTCTTTAGACAGCCTCCTGAATCCACAAATCCGCCGCTTCCGGCGTTAGCTGTGGCAACGGTTCCAAATGATGCGGCTCCAGATGAAATTGCCACACTTATTGGTGTGCCACTGGTATCAGGTGAATTTGTTTGAAACGCATAGACGTTATACCTGAGGGTGGAAACAGTCAGTGGGGCCGTTGCGCTGCCGGAAACTGTTATTACAGGTTGAACCGTGCCGCTCGCCGCAGCAACAAAACTGGTCCTTCCTGGCGACGTGCTCTTGCGGTTGCTAAGTGAGATTGTGTTGAACATGTGATCAAGGTTGATCCGCTGCATCCGCACATCTTTGGCCTGTTCGCTGGTGCTTATCCCTGTTATACCGGCTGTTGTAAGAGAGGTCACAGTGTATCCGTCCCAATCCCATAGTGCCTGGAAGTTGGTGTTGACCATGCTGCCACTTGCAGGCCCGGTTATATTAGCCCCCACACTTGATACTATTATTATCCTTGGGCGGGTTTGCGTGCCGGTAAGCGCTCCTGCTCCATCCGATCCTTGCGAAAAAGGAATGGTGGGGAAACCATTGGCATCCCAATAATAATATCTGGTGTTTCCTCTTTCATTAGTGGTCACCTTTGCCAACGCAAGTCCTGTGGCGCTTGCTATTGCTGTTGACCAATCAGGAACCGCAGGGAGGTATGGATACGTTCCTATTGTGCCCGAAGCCGCAACAACCATTGTCCCCGGGATCACCCTGTATTGGGTTATATAATTCTCAAGACCCGCCGCTATTGTCTTAAGGTTATTTTCCTCCGCGTCGCCGGAGGCCCGGTTGATCTCCTGTATCACGTTTGGCAGGATCATCGCCGCAAGAATGGACAGCACGGCCAGCACGCCTATTATTTCTATCAGCGTAAAGGCCGCACGGCGGCGAAGTCCGTTGAACATAATCTTGACCTGTTTCAGTTTTTATCCCGGCCCCGCTTTGAAGGGCGTGAGCCGGGATCATGTTTATGTAGGGGCGACCCGCCGGGTCGCCCGATTGGGCGATTCACCGAATCGCCCCTACAGTCCGGATACCGGATCAACTCCGGCATGACAATAGATGATTACTTGATCGGCCTTGGTTTCATGCCGGGTTGTTGCGACGAACTTTTCGAACTCCCTGTGGAAGGAGCGGTCTGGTTCGTCAGCCTCGGTTGCTCTATCGTTTTCAACGTCTGTCCACCGCTGGTACTCGTCCCCCCGGTAGTCCCACCCGAAGTTGACGTGCCGCCGCTCGTGCCACCGCTTGATGTCCCGCCCGACGTTGATGTGCCGCCGGATGTGGAACTTGTCGAACCACCGGAAGTGGAACTGCTCGTGCCGCCTGATGTGCCGCCGGACGACGAGCTGGATGTCGAACCGCTCGACGAGGAAGATGATGAACTCGATGAGCTTGACGAACTTGATGAGCTGCTGGATGAACTTCCGGATGAGCCGCTCGACGAACTGCTTGACGAATCGCCATGTCCGTCATCGCCTTTATCGTCCTTTTTACCACTATCCTCTTTCTTGTCATCGTCTTTTTTCTTGTCGCCGGCGAACGCAACGCCGCTTGTCCCAAGGCATATGGCCAGCGCGGCCGCCAACACAAGTTTCCCCGCCGTCTCCGTCAAACTGCGAAATATAGCCTTTCTCATGAATGCCCTCCGGTTATGAGTTTTTCTGTAAAGTGATCCTGGTTGCAGTCATCGTTTTATCCCGCCCATAAGGCTTAATATCGGCATGAATATCGCCAGCGCAGTGAAACCGACAATCCCTATCAGAAACAACATGATCGCAGGTTCCATGATACCGAAAATCCGCTTCACCCGTCTTGGTATTTCTTCATTGAAGTATCTGGATATGTTGTCCAGCGCCGTGCCGATGTCCCCCGTGGCCTCGCCAACGGAGACCATCCGCAGCACGATCGGCGGAAAAACGTTCCCTTTCGCGAAACTCTCGCTTAGCATTATCCCTTCTTCCACGTCCGACTTGGCCTGGACTATCAGTTTTTCGAACACCTTGTTCCCCACCACCTCTTCGCACAGCGAAAGGTTCTGCAATATCGGCAGGCCTGCCTTGAACAGTGTGGAGAAGTTCTGCGAAAAACGGGATATGGCGAACATCCGGTTCAAATCGCCGAACACCGGCAGGTTGAGCTTCATATTGTCCCACTGGAACAAAAAAGCCGGCCACTTTTTTTTCAACATGCGCACGATGAATGGAAAAGCAATCGCCGCTATTATCCACATCCACCATGTGGCCACGAAAAATCCGCTTATAAGCATGATCAACCTCGTCGGCAACGGCAACGGGATGTTCAACGCCAGCAGCACCACGATAAACCTTGGCACCACGAAGGTGAAAAGGATCGTTATGAAGATCACAAGGAACGAAAGCACCGCCACCGGATATATGGTCGCCTGCTTTATGTCTCCCATCAGCCTGTCTATCCACTCCAGGTATTTTGTGATCTCCCGGAACGTCTGCGGCATGGAGCCGCTCTGCTCCCCCGCGCGGATCATGCTCATCGCCTGCGGGGAAAACAGGGTGGGGTGGTTTGCCATGGCCTCGTGGAATGAATACCCCGCCTCCACGTTCCTGGCCACGTCGGCGAGTATCTCTCCCAGTCTTGCGTTGGGCGATTCTTTCGCCAGCGTCTTCACCGTCTCCAGCAAAGTGACCCCGGCGGACAGCAACGACTCCATCTGGATGCAAAAATCAATGATGTCGCGCCGCTTGATTTTCTTGCGCCGGCCTTTCTTTGATCCGGCCGCGCCCAGGGCGCTTTCAGTGGCGTCCACCAAAAAACAGTCTATTTCAGTGAGTTTGCCTTCCAGCGACCGCATGTCCCCAGCGGTCATCACGCCCGTCACACTGTTGCCGGCGTTGTCTATCGCTTTGTATTGGTAGTCAGGCATTTTTATTCCGTAGGGGCGCGGCGCGCCGTGCCCTTACAAATTAATAGGGGCTGGGCGGTCATTTCACCACCCGCAGCACTTCCTCCACGGTGGTCAGTCCTTCAATCGCCTTGTGCACTCCGTCTTCTAGCATCGTCTTCATGCCAAGCTCCGAGGCCATTGCCCGGATCTCGCTGGCCCCGGCCTTGGACACGATCATGTTGTGGAAATCTTCCGTGATATGCATCACCTCGTATATCCCCACCCGGCCCCGGTATCCTGTGCCCGAACAGTTCTTGCACCCCTCTCCCTTATAGAAAGTGTGCGGCACATTGTCCGGCAGCTTTATATCAAGCCCGAAAAGAAGCTTCTCCGGCTTTTCCACCAGTTTCTTGCATTCCGGGCATATTTTGCGAACAAGCCTCTGCCCCACCACGCAGGACAACGCCGAGGCAAGCAGGTACGGCTCCGTCCCCATGTCTATCAACCGAGGCACCGCTCCGGCGGCGTCGTTCGTATGCAGCGTGGAAAGCACAAGATGCCCAGTCAGCGCCGCGCGCACGGCAAGCTCGGCTGTCTCCTGGTCCCTGATTTCGCCCACCATTATCACGTCCGGATCCTGCCGCAAAAGAGCGCGCAGACCCGCCGCGAAGGTCATGCCGACATCGGGCTGCACATGGGTCTGGCGGATGATAGGCAATTGATATTCAATCGGATCTTCCAGGGTGAACACGCTTTTCTCTATCGCGTTGACCAGACCCAATCCGGCGTACAGCGAGCTTGTTTTACCGGAACCTGTCGGCCCGGTCACCAGTATTATCCCGTGCGGCAGGTTGAGCGCCGCGGTGAATGTCTCCTCGTCATGTTTGCCAAAGCCAAGCGAGGGGAGGGAAAGATTGACGTTTTCCTTGTCCAACACCCTGATGACAATGTTCTCCCCGTGGTTTGTGGGAAGGGTGGAGATACGAAGGTCTATTTTCCGCAGCCCCATCATGAAGTTGATACGCCCGTCCTGGGGGATGCGCCGCTCCGTCACGTTCAATCCGCCCATGATTTTCAGCCGCGCCGTGATGGCCGACTGCAGAGGCTTTGGCATCAGAACGTCCTGGCGCATCACCCCGTCCACCCGCATCCGGATCCGAACGATCTTCTCGTCCGGCTCCACGTGAATGTCCGTCGCCCGGTTTTTCACCGCCAACGCCACGATCTGGTCCACAAGGCGGATCATGTGGGCCTCTTCCCCGGCATCCTCGCCCACCGAAAGGGCGCCTTTCTTCAATATCTGGTCCATCGTTTCTTCGATGGATCCCCCCTGGGCATAATGCCTCTCCAGAGCCTCCATTATCTCCTGCTCGGGAGAGGTGACCACGTCCACAACTAGCCCGGAGGCCTGCTCCACCGCGTCTATGGCCATCACGTTGAGCGTGTCCACCATGGCGATGGTAAGAGTGTTGCCTTCGCGGCTTAACGGGAGTATCTGGTATTTTTTCGCGATATCGTAGGGGACAAGCTTTATCACGTCCGGGTCTATCACGCTCCCCTTGACGTTGACTATCTCCGCGTGTGTCTCTTCCGCGAGCACCGCGGCGATGACGTCCTGGGTTATGAAACCGAGGCTTTCAAGAGCGTCGCCAAGATATATCCCGAGACGCTTCTGTTCTCGAAGGGCGAGGTTTAACTGGGCTTCGGAAATGAGTCCGGCTTCCAGAAGCCGCTGGCCCAGCGGTTTCTTTTTTTTCTTCACATCCGCTTTGTTTTCGGAAGTCATAATTCGCCGAAAGAATCACCCGCAAAGCGGGCTGTCTTCATAAAAACGGCGGCGGGAGCGTAAAAACTCCCGCCGCCTATTTTAAACATTACCGTCAGTTGTGCGCAAGATAGATATACATGGCGCCTGCCCCGTCAGACTTCACTTTGCCGCGCGCCTGTTTCTGCGCCGTGGTCAAAGCGGAGTCCCCGGAATCCAGAATGGACTCCACCCTGTCAAAGTCCGACGCCGCAACACCGCCGAAGACCAGCGCCACAACCTGGTTGGACGTGGTGGTCTCGGCCGTGCCGTTGCTGTTCAGGTCCCAGCCCGTCGCGTCGTTGTTGGCCACCGTGGCCGTTCCGGCGGCGGTGTTTATGTTCACGCTTGTGCCCACCGACGCGGAAGAAAGCGCGTCGATATACGGCCCTTTCCACTTGGCCCAAAGGCCGGTTGTCGTAGTGGTGCCGCCATTTGTTGAAAGGGCGGTCTGAAACGCCGCGTCCGGCGTGCTCACGGTTCCAGCGGCCACAAGGCTCTGCAGGGATCCGATGTCCTTATACCATTTGGTGACTGCGGTCTGATATACCTGCACCTCGGCGGCGGTCTTGGTCGCCTTTGAGTCCGCTATCACGTCGAATATTTTCGGTACCACCATCGCGGCCAGTATGCTGATAACAGCCAGCACACCGATCATTTCAATTAGTGTAAAACCGTCCCTGCGCCTTATCATCCTGCCCCCCATGCTTTGTTAGTTAATTTATACCTGGTGCACAAACCACGATTGCATCATATTGAGTTCACCAATCTGGCGTCCCGTCTAAACGCTGGATCGTATCAGGACATATTTCAGTGTCAGAATTTGTGTATATTGACACAAAATAACTTCCAATGTCAACAGTATTTTTCTTTAAAAACATTGAATTGCAATGGATCGTTTACAGCGGCCATGAAGGAAAACTGGACATTTGTCCGGTTATAAATGTGTTAAAATTAATTACATATACGAAATGCATCATTTGCAAAGGTTGAATCAAAGAGCGGTTCAAAAACAACTTCTATACGCCTGTAGCACATTGATATACATGGATAAGCGTCAAAAGCATCAGCATATTATACTTACTCTCGCCATAAGCGGTGGCGATCACAAAATATCTTGTAGAAAAAATGATGGAAATATGGCAACATATTGAATATTATGGAGTAAAGATGATTTTACGACACCGCCCATTTTCTAAAGCGCTTTTACGAGCATCAATCCAGCTCCTTGGCGTCCTCGGTTTTTTAGCTTTAGTCCTGGCTTTTGCCGGAGTTCCTTTCAAAGTCTTAAAGTGGATGTCTGCGGCGCCTTATTCGGACAAGTGTGATTACATCCTGCTCCTTCCCGGCGGGGGAATTCCAAGTCCGTCCATGCTCCTGCGGTCATACAAGGCGGCCGAGGAATTCAAAAAGAATCCTTCCGCGAAAGTCGTCATTTCGCTGAAGACAGGCCCGGCCCTGGAACAATCTACTTCGTGGGACATCCGTAATGAGCTTGTGTTGCGCGGCGTTCCGGTGGACTCCGTCATTTTTGAACGCCAGGCCACCAGCACCGCGGAACACGCCAAATACATCCGTGAACAGAATATCGGCGACCCGGCGAAAAATTCCTATTTGATAGTCACATCACCCAGCCACATCATGCGCTCAATGGCCTCATTCAAGGCGGCAGGATTTAAGAACATATACGCTTCACCCGCATACTCGGCGGGGGAGAAGGAAGATTTGGGGGGAGGTCAGCTTTTGCGTTACGATTTCTGGAGCGCGCTGGAGACGGAAGTGGAGATCGCCCGCGAATTCACGGCGCTGGCTTATTACAAATTGACGGGGAGGGCCTGACTGGACGGCAAATAGCTTGAGTATCGTTACGTTATAGGTTACACTACGTCTGTGATCAGGAATTTCAGGCATAAAGGACTTGAAAAATATTTTACGGCTGGAAGCAAGGCCGGGATAGCCGTTGCGCATGAAAAAAGGTTGCGCTTGATCCTGTTCCGGCTGAACGGAGCAAAAGAGCCGAAGGACATGAATCTGCCGGGGCTTGACCTTCATAGGCTGCATGGAATTATGGAAGGATTTTGGGCTTTATCTGTAACGGGCAATTGGCGGATTATTTTCAGATTTGATGGAAATGATGTTCGAGACGTCAACTACCTCGACTATCATTAGGAAAAACGCATGGCCACAATGTTCAATCCTCCGCATCCTGGTGAAGTGATAAAGGAACTGTGCATCGTTCCGCTGGGGCTTACGGTCACAAAGGCGGCGAAGGCCATCGGCGTGTCCCGCAAGGCCCTTTCGGAGCTATTAAATGGCAAGTCGGGTATAAGCCCTGAAATGGCGATCAGGCTTTCACTGGCTTTTGGCACAACGCCGGAAAGCTGGCTTTCGATGCAGATGGATTATGATCTTTGGATGGCGAAAAAGAAAACCGGCAAGCTGAAGGTCAAAAAACTCGCTGCTTGACCTATATCCTCACAAACTCCGCCCGGGCCGCATGCCCCGCCGATGGGCGTGGCAGATCGTACTCTCCTTCAAGCACGTCCTTTAACGTGATCGAGCGCACCAGTTCGTTGAAATGGCTTCCCAGTTTCGCCCACAAGGCCTGTGTGCGGCATGCGCTGGACTTGGCGCAGGCGGGGCCAGCGGCCGACCCTCCGTCCACGCATTCGGTGAGCACCATGCTCTCGTCCACCGCGTCGAATATCTGCCCGATGGTGATATGGTCCGCCGGGCGGGCCAGAATGTATCCGCCGCCGGGGCCGCGCGATGATTTCACGAGGCTGGATTTCCGCAGCTTCACGAAAAGCTGTTCCAGATAATTTTGCGAAAGCTCCTGCCTTTCGGCTATCACCCCAAGGGAGACGGGGGCTTCGCCGGACTGGGCCGCCAGGTCCACCATCGCCTGCACGGCGTAATGGCCCTTTGTCGAAATCCTCATTCGATCACGTTACCTTCGATGGGGTCCACACGCACACCCATCTTTTTAAGTTCGTCCATGGCGGAGTCTATAGTTGAAAGGGAGCCGGACATTTCCACGTCCAATATTCCCTGATCCTCGCCGATCCTCGCCTGCCGGATGTTCACCATGACCCCCTGGCTTTTTATAAGGTCGCTTAGGACAGGTTTGCCGACAAGTCCGCCCGGGATAACGATCCGCACGCGCACTCCGCTAAGTTTCGGGGCCTCCGCCACTTCAAGCAGCTCCCGTCCACCCTCCTGCGCCATTGCGCCGCGGCACTTTAAGTCCAGAATGGCCTCTTCGATCTTTCCCGCCTCTCCGGAAAGGCCCACAACCATCCAGCCAGAGTCCGCGGAGACTGACGCCCGCAATATGTTCACAGACAGCCCATAACGCTTCACAAGCGTGAACAGGACCGGCTCTTTTACAAGGCCGTCCGGGAAAACCAGGGAGAAAATCCGCTCGCCCATCCTGTCAGTTCTTCTTTATCACGAATTCCCACACGTTCTCGCCGATCTTGTGCGGGGGGACCAGTATTTCGTGCCCTTCGTTCTCCATGCTTCTGGGAACATTCTTCGTCGCCGGCTCGTGGTCCGTTATCACCCGGAGCACCTCGCCGGACTGCATCATCTCTATCTTCAGCTTGGACTTCACGAAGGTGTAGGGGCATACTTCGCCCCGGATGTCTATTTCATGATCGGCCTGCACGCTCATTTATATCTCCGGTTTAAAGGACAACGGTCCTGTGATGTTTTTCGATGTCTTCCACGATGCCGTCGTAACTTGTCAGCTCAAAAACTGTGGCTATGGACCGAGCCTGCACGTCGTCGTCCAGCGCGCTCCACTTCGAGGCGTCCACCGCAAATCCGCGAGCGGCAAACCTTTCCGGCGTGTTGTAAACGCCGTCCTGGATCAATGTGACGCGGTCCGCCGAGTCCAGCGCGATTCTTGCTGTCTCAACCGGCAGCGCCTCCGCCGTTTTGGTCACTATCACAAACAGGCTTTTTTTCATCGTGTTCACTTGGAATTGAATACGCCATGGGTCACGTCGCATTCGCAACTGTCCGGCAGTACGGTCACTATCACCCCTTCGGTCAGGTTTTTGCCCAGCATGATAGACGCGGCCACCGCGGCGCCAGCGCTTGTTCCAACCATGTGGCCTTCTTCCTTGAGTATCAGGTTCACCATGTCATACGCCTGGTCGGTCTTCACCGAAATTTTTCCGTCCAGCTCCGCTTCGTTATATATCCCCGGCACGATGGACGTGGCCATGTGTTTGAGCCCTTCGATGCCATGGAGCGATTCGGCCGGCTCCACCGCGTAGCACTTTATCTTTGGGTCCTTGGCTTTCAATCCACGGGAGGTCCCCATCACGGTGCCTGAGGTGCCTATGCCGGCCAGGAAATGGGTGACCTTGTGCCCGGTCTGAGCCCATATCTCCTCGGCGGTGGTGTGAAAATGCGCTTCCCAGTTGGCCGGGTTGTTGTACTGGTCCGGCCAGAAGTAGCTTTCGGGGCTTTCCTTGTAAATCTCCCGGCATTTCAATATCGCGCCGTCGGAGGAAAGGAGCGGGTCTGAAAATATTATTTCCGCGTGATAGCCGGTGGCCATCAGCCGCTTGCGCTCGTTGCATACGTTGCCCGGCATCACAAGCTTGACCTTGTAGCCCTTGATAAGCCCGATCAAAGCGTACGCCACCCCCGTATTGCCGGAAGTGGAGTCCAGAATGCACATGCCGGGGCGAAGCTTTCCCTGGCGCTCGCCTTCCTCGATCATGCGCAAGGCCGGCCGGGCCTTCACCGATCCGCTGGCGTTGCGCCATTCCGCCTTGGCGTAAAGCTCCACCCCCTTGGGAAGGAACCTTTCCGCGATGTTCTTGAGATTTAGCAGCGGTGTGTTCCCGATCTTGCCAAGGATGTCGGTTGTCAGGTCCTCGGTCTTGAAACACGCCGTTGCGGCCAACTTCGACATGATTGGTTGCGCCCTATCCATGTTGTTTCTAAAAAATGACGTCGGCCTCGGCCAGCATCTTTTCCGTCTCGGCGCCGGTCACTTTTTTCACTTCCGATCCGGTCAGGTCCACGCCCCTGGTCTCAAGCGAGGGGCCGTGCGCGCACAGCGTCTTGTTCATCATCCCCAGCATCTTCACATGCTTCTGGATGTCCACGCCGGTCTTCTCCCGGTCCAGTCCCAGCGCGGCGTAAACGCCGTCGTCTATGAAAAGCACGGAGACCGCGTTGCCGTCCTCCAGCGTCAGCCCCACAGCCATCCGCAGCTTCTCTCCCACCGGGAATCCTGGGGCGCTGTTTATCACCACGGTCACGTTTTTCATATAGTCACTCGAATATCACCACTTTGTCGCCATCGGCCACAAACCCGGCCAGTTCATACTGGCTGCCGTATGTCACCCCTTCGATCCCTTCAGGAGCCTTGAACTGCGAACGGTTATGCTCGCAAACTGTGATGTTCACCCCGCGCGCGGCCAGCGCCGTGAAATCGGCCCGTGCAAGGTTGCCCACCCCGGCGCTCATGGCGAACACCGTCACATCGTGCCCCTTGGCCCTGGCCGCCTTCGCCATTTTCACCAGTGAATTGGTGTTGTGGCTTTCCGGCCCGGAGTGGATCACCAGCACAAGCCTCATCTTTCAATGACCTCCATGACCGTGGCCGCCATTGGCAGGCACGCCGCAGAACTGCTCGTAATCTATCAGCTCTTTTATTGTCGGATTGTCCCCGCACATCGGGCAGTTCTTGTCCCGCCGGATGTTCAGCTTGCGCACCTCCGCCTTCAGCGCGTTGTACAAAAGGAGCTTGCCCACAAGCGGCTCGCCCTTGCCAAGGATCAGCTTTATCGTTTCCACGGCCTGCAATGTTCCCACAACGCCGGGCAACACCCCAAGCACTCCCGCTTCCTGGCAGCTTGGCACCATCCCGGGAGGAGGGGGCTCCGGATACAGGCAACGGTAGCACGGGCCGTCATGCGGCTTGAACACCGTCACCTGCCCGTCGAACCGGAAAATCGAACCGTGCACGTTCGGCTTGTTTAGCATCACGCACGCGTCGTTAACCAGGTATCTTGTGGGGAAGTTGTCGCACCCATCCAGGACGATGTCGTAATCCTTGAGAATGTCCAGAATGTTCGACGAGTTTATCTGCTCCTGGAGCATCACCACCTTCACGTCCGGATTGAGCTTGTTGATGAAACTTTTCGCCGATTCCACCTTGGGCATTCCGACCGTGCCCGAATTGTGGATCACCTGCCTTTGCAGGTTGGAATGGTCCACCGTGTCAAAGTCCACCACGCCTATTGTCCCTATCCCCGCCGCCGCCAGATACATCAACGCGGGCGATCCCAAACCTCCGGCGCCGATGCACAGAACGCGGGCCTCCAAAAGCTTGGACTGCCCGCCGCCCCCCACCTCCGGCAGGATTATGTGGCGGCTGTACCTGTGGATCTGCTCTTCCGTGAAGTTGAACATGGTGTTTAGTTTCCTCCGGCTATCGCTGGGATCACCGAAATGTCGTCTCCATCTTTCAACTCCGTGGTCTCTCCGTTCAGAAAGCGGATGTCCTCGTCGTTGACATATATATTGATAAACCTCCGGAGATTCCCGGATTCGTCATATAACCTTTCCTTAAAGCCGGGATATTTCGACTCTAAGTTCACGAAAATTTCCTTGATGTCCCCGCCATCGGCGGAAACCTCTCCGGTCCCTCCGGTAAGCTTCTGCAACGGTGTCGGGATTCTCACTTTAACAGTGGCCATTACGCTCTCCTATTATCGTAAAATCTAAGATTTACAGTGTCTTCTGAAGTTCCTCGAAGATCGAAAGCTTCGGGTCTATCACCACCGGTTTGGCCAAGTGTCCGTTTAGCGCGTCCATGGTCTTAAGCCCCTGCCCGGTGATGGCAATGACCGTAAGATCGTCCTTTCCAAGCCTCCCTTGTTCGGCAAGCTTTTTTGTGACGGCGATTGTCACCCCGCCTGCGGTCTCCGTGAATATCCCTTCGGTCCGCGCAAGCAGGCGCATTCCTTCAATAATTTCTTCATCGGTGGCGTCATCGCCCCAGCCGCCTGTTTCCTTGGTCACCTTGATTCCATAAAATCCGTCCGCGGGATTGCCAATGGCTATGGACTTGGCGATAGTGTTCGGTTTCACCGGTTTGAATTCGGTCCTGCCAGCCTTGATGGCGCTTGTGACAGGGTTGCACCCCGTAGCCTGCGCCGCAAAGACCTTGGTTTTCACGGCATCAATCAGCCCCAAGGACTCGAACTCCTTGAACGCCTTGTAGATTTTAGTTATCAGGCTCGATCCGGCCACCGGAACAATCACATTATCCGGAGCCTTCCAACCAAGCTGCTCGGCGATCTCATATCCGAAAGTCTTGGAGCCGTCGCCATAGAAAGGGCGGATGTTTATGTTCACAAACGCCCATTTGTACACCGCCGCCACTTCGGAGCAGAACCTGTTCACATCGTCATACGAGCCGTTGATGCCGATTAGCTTAGGTTCATATATAGACGTTCCCACGATCTTGCCCGACTCTAAATCGTGAGGGATGAAAATATAGCTTTTCATCCCGGCGCTGGCGGCGTGGGCCGCCACAGAGTTGGCCAGGTTCCCGGTGGAGGCGCAGGCTATCGTGTCGTAACCGAACTCAAGTGCTTTATTTACCGCCGCCGCCACAACCCGGTCCTTGAAGCTCAAGGTGGGATGGCAAACCGAGTCGTTCTTTATATATAGATTGTTCAGCCCCAGCGCTTTGCCAAGGTTTTTTGCGCGCACAAGGGGGGTGAATCCGTTCTCAAGCCCCACCCTCGGCTCCCCATCTATCGGAATAAGCTCGCGATAGCGCCACATCGTGGCTGGCCGCGATTCAATTAGCTTGCGTGTCAATATCCTCTTGATCGCGTTGTAATCGTACCGGACCTCCAACGGACCAAAGCAGAACTCGCAAACGTGCACTGGTTCCGAAGGATATTCCCTGCCACATTCACGGCATTTCAACCCCAGAACAAAGCTCATATTTTGAAACTATCCCCTAATATTTCAGGAAGCTGTGTTGTTTCCCTGTCTTTTTCCGAATAAACCACCTTCAGATACTAACTGTACCCAAATCCTACTGTTATTGTCAACTATAATTCTTTACCTGGCTTGTCGGGTATTATTTGTGGCTGTTGGGAGACAAATGGTTTGCAACTAATCGGGAAGATCAGGGTTTTTCCGGGATATATCGGGATTCCAAAGCCTTACGCCTCCTAAATCCTCCCCGGCGCGCACGCTTTTGAGTTTGTCACTTTCTGTGGAAAACTCGTT